>DUOC01000208.1 GCA_012839065.1 Thermoanaerobacterales bacterium
AATATATACAGATAAATATGTATATAATATAAAAAGCAGGAAAATCAGGTAGTAATATTTCAAAATAAAAGAAGGATGAAGCACAAGTATGTAGAATAAATAAATTAGCTTCAATATTTTATAATAAAGAGGAGGTTAAGATATGTTAAGAAGAAACTGTGCCGGAGGCGTTGTATTTTTTGATGATAAAGTATTTATTCTAAAAAATGACAAAGGTGAATGGGTTCTTCCAAAAGGCGTAATACGGAAAGGTTATTTGCCGAACGAAGTTGCACAGAAACGAGTAAAACATGAAACTGGCATAACAGCTCAGATCGTATCTTCAATAGGTGAAACATGTTATGAGTTTTACTCTTATTCCCGCCAAAGGCCGGTTTGTAATGAAATACTATGGTATCTGATGGAAGCAAAAAATGGCGAATTTAAAATTAACAAAGAAGAAGGATTTGAAGACGGCGGATTTTTTTCTATAGAAGATGCTGTCGAAAAAATAACCTATAGTCAAGACAAATCGCTGGTTCGCCTTTCTTATAAACGTTATAAAGACTATAAAGACTATAATTATGAGATTGAGGAAAATACAAGTCAAGGTGAAAAAAAGCTCAGCACCCTTTAATTTGAATGATGAGCTTTTATTTCTACTTAATACTATTAATCTTCTTTGCTTTAAGATAATCGCTGACTAAAATCCCCATATTTAAGATGAATTGATGTTCAGGAAGATTAGGGTCAAGATCTGTAAGTTCTCGAATCTTATTTAATCGATATTTTAACGTATGCCTGTGTATAAAAAGCTCTTCTGATGCTTTATTAATGTTCAAATTCTTTAAAAACACTCTAAGGGAGTTGACAAGATTCATACTGTGATTTTTGTCATGTTCTTCTAATGTTTCTATCGTATCTTTGCTGAAGGAGTGAAGGGCATCTAAATTATGCATTTCAAGCAGTAATCGCAGTAGCCCTAAATCCTTATAAAAAACCTGATCATTATCTTTTAGTGACAGCATATGGCAGGTGACAACTTTTTTAGCTTCATCATAACTTTTCTTAAAATCTAATATATTATCATATTCAGAACCTACCCCTATATATACGTTCATATTATCGAAATACTTTTCTATGTTTTCTTTCATTTCTTTTATAAACATCCTAAAGGATTCTGGTTTTTTAAAAAGTCCGCTGAAAATCATTATAATTATTTCGTCTTCAAAATATGCGGCTATCCCAGTTACATATTTTTGGCTTAAGAAAAGCTCTATTAGATTTGCAATTTTTTTAAGTATTTTTCGGTTAGGCACATCATGACTTTCCACTACACAAGCTGAAAAGGATGTTCCTCTCGGGAATGGGATCTTGCTATGCCAATATTCAAGTCTCTTCTCAGATATTTGATTATCTGATATTAACTCCTTGAAAAACTCTTGGTTATAATTGTGCCTGGTTTTTAAAACTTTATCTTCTTTCATCAAATCCAAAGAACATAAAGAGGCACCCTGTGTCAACGCTATCAGTGATTTTTTTGAGAATTCTCTGCCGTCTTTCAGAGCAGATAAATAACCGTAAACCTCGCCGCTTGTGCGAATCGGGATTAAAACCTGATCAGGTATATTATCTTTTTCCATACCTGTTATCTCATAAGGTCTTAACAAAGAGTTAACTACTCCAATCAGTCCTTTTTCCTTCATGGAATTAAATTCAGCTTCGAGACTTTCTTCACATGGTTCTTTCATTCCGGCCCATGATACAGCATGGTAAAAATAGTTTAGTATGCGGATAGGGTGTTCTGTAAGCCTGTTTAAGGCAGCAGTTATACCGTGCAGACCTTCTTGGGTAAGCAGTGCATCGGTTAAAATAGTATTAATCCTCTGTGCATATTCAAGATCTATATCGTCGTGATGAGTAAGCATATCTGTTATAGCTCTGTTAATTTCAGAAAAGCTTATTTTCTGTGGAATCTGAATGAGAGGTAATTTGTAATCATCGGCCAGCCTAATCCAGGAACTTGGTATTTCATCTAGATAATACCCTGTTTGTATAGCTACGGCTGCCAATTTACGTTTAGCCAGCTGATGGATTATCTTTTCGTGGTAGCTTGCATCATATCCGTTTAAACCAAAAGCTGTAGTGATAAGAAGCTCACCTTCATGTAGCAGCTCAAACTCATCTAATATCTCTAATATATTAATCCATTTGATTTCATTATCTAATCCTTCATGACCGGCAACAACAACAGCATCTTTAAAAACATCTAATTTTAATGCTTCACTAATTGTAATTGCCAATTTTCAATTCCCCCTAAAAACGAATTAAGTTAAAGCTTAAACCAAAAAAAGTTGAAACTTGATCTTAAAAAACTTTATATTTTGTATAATTCTACACATATATAAAAAATCCTTCAAGA
>DUOC01000209.1 GCA_012839065.1 Thermoanaerobacterales bacterium
TCTATGGTGTAGACAATAATGGCCAGTTAAATAAAGTCATACAGAAAGATCCGTTTAAATTTTTGGGCATTAAAGACATAAATATGGTTGGAAATGAATTGGAGGTTTATGAAGAATTTATATACAATATCAGCGGTTTTGTTCCCGGCAATATCATAGAAACAATAAAAGAAGGAGATTATAGTGAGGAATTTGATTTTGAAATTAGGGTAAATGAGAAACTATCTAATATGTATAATGAAGAGATACTTAAATACTTCAATGAAGAGGAATTACTGCGAGTATTGCACCAATATTCCACGGATATTATTGACGATGAGCTTGAATACTACAAAACAAACAAACATCAGTCATTTAATACCAAGGAAATAATTGAGAGATTAGAAAAAATAAAATCTCAAAATAGCATAAATTCGCCTGTACTCAGAATAGGAAAAGGGAAAGGTTATAAATCTAATACAGTAGCTTTAGCAATTAAAAAATTAGATAAAAACTACTATCTAAAAGAAATTGAGAAAATTGCCAACCCCCCTAAATATAATAAGAACTATGAATATCCAAAGACCAGAAAATTTGTAAATTCAATTATTTCTCCAAAATTATTAGGATTTACGATTCTTAAAAAGGCAGATACATAAATATGCTAAAGATTAAGACTGTAAAATATAAGATAAGATTTTTAGAGGATGTAGTTTTTAAAGATGAACCGGAAATTGCTTTTTTAAAAGCAATTTATAAAAGGTTAAAAAATATTCTTTGCATAAACAAAAACAGCAGGTGCAGTGACTGTACATATAGTGGAAAATGTTTATATAACTATATGTCTGCAGGGGATTTTGAATTTATAGAAAATATGCCTGTAATAATAAACAAACCCTTATTATCAGGAAGAAACAAGAAAAGCGGAGATGTGATTGACCTAAAGTTTACATTTCTAGGTGATGCAGCTGTGCATATTGATTTTTTGAATTATGCAGTGAAAGAATTTGAAACAAGAGGGCTTTTTGGAGAAAAATACAGATTTTTCATTGAAAGCAGAACTGATAATGAGATTGAAGACAAGAAAGACAACAGCAATGTAAGCAGTATAAAAATATTGACCCCGATAGATAGATGTGAAAATATTTTTAAAATAGAAAAAGAGAAAATTGATAACCTTAATAAGCTATACAGAATCACAGATAAGCCAATTGATTTAATAACTGAACCATATGAATTTGATGCTGTAAGATTTAAAATGCAGAAACCACTGTATATTGGTAATAAAAAACTGATCAGGAAGGGCTATGTTGGAACTATCAAGTTTAGAGAACCAATCGTAAATAACAACTTATTAAAAATTATTAATTTAATTGGCGCCGGGAAGTTTTACGCTATTGGGGGAGGATGTATAGAAATCTAAAATTGATGAGGTATAAGTAGAGGGCGTGAAGAAGCAGCAGAGGAATAGCAAAAAGCCGGATAATCGCAAAAAAATACAGCGATTATTCGGCTTTTGTTTTTTTAAGCGATCTTCTCAAAAGCATCCTTGTCCGCACCGCATACTGGGCAGACCCAGTCATCAGGCAGGTTTTCAAATGCTGTTCCAGGGGCGATGTTATTCTCCGGATCTCCTGCTTCCGGGTCATATTCATAACCGCAAAATGTGCATACATATTTGTCGCCCATCTCGCTCCTCCTCTCACTTTTAATATAGGTGGGAGCAGAAGGCGGTGTGCTCCCCTTTTTCACCTGGTGATAATAAGCATAGGTCATTGGATTGCCCTTCCTCAAAACCTCTGCTCCAATGATCTCACCGATGAAAATGGTGTGTGTTCCTGCATCCACGTCTTGAACGAGTTTTGCCTCAATATAAGCTATAGCTTCATCTTCCAGATAGGGCAGTCCATGTGTTGTTGTCTTATAATTTACATCTGCGAACTTATCCATATCTCTACCTGACTTGAATCCAAACTGTCCGATCAATGGAAGCGGAGTCTCCTCTGCCAGGATAGAAACTGCAAACATCCTGCTGTTTTTGATGAATTCGTTGGTCAGATTCTGCTTATTTATACTGATGGCAATTGTAGGAGGATCATTGGAAATCTGGAAAACCGTGTTGGCAATCTGTCCATTTATACGCTCTCCGTACTTAGATGTAATCAAATAAAGCCCATAACTGATGCTGTGTAGTGTCTTTAAATCCATCATTATCCCTCCATTTTCCCTTTGCAGGAGCTAAAATTTAATTTGAACTATATAAACATGATAATGTATATTAAATGGTATTAACAGCCGTGTAAAATGGTCAATCTTGCATATAACTCATTTTCTATATATATTCCTATATTTTCTTTAATTTTACATATCAAATCATCATGCATGCAATTATCTTCCCCTTTTGACGGTATTTTAAAATTATTTGAGAATAAAAAGGTTTTTTTTGAAATTATGTAGAATATATTATTATATTATAAAAA
>DUOC01000022.1 GCA_012839065.1 Thermoanaerobacterales bacterium
AGTTCAAAGCAATTAAGAATACCTAAAAAAAGGAAGGAGGTGATTGAGTTGAATGGAATTGAATTGTTGGGTTTAAACACTGTTAAAACTGGAGGAATAAAGAATCAGAATGCCGAAAACAAAATATTAAAGGATAATCCGTGTTTTTTAGAAGTATTATCCGATTTATTAAACGAAGGGCAAGATGCCGATGAAGTTCTAGAAGATGTATTCGAAAATTTAGATGTGATAGAAAACCTAAATGGGTTTCATAAAGCATTATCTGAACCTGCAGTTAAAACAACCGATATAGCTAAAAAGGGATTTTGCAATTTTAAAAATGATGATGAAAAAGCAGAAACTAAAGAAAACGAACAGATGCTTTTAGAGCAGATTTTATTAAACCTTATAATAGATGTGGTAAATAATGATCAATGTAATTCCGTATTAAAAGAAACATTACAAGGAATTGAGATGATCCATTATGAAACAGATAAAATCCCAGTCAAAGAAATTTACGATATTTTAACTAGATTATCTATAACAAAATTATCTGAAGGACAAGATATTTCAGATGAAAATATTAAATCTGAATTGAATATGCTGATAGGCAAACTTAATGATCTAAATGAAGATAATTTGTCAGCAGCAGAAGAAGAACTGATAACAAGAAATGTAAATAAATATGATCAAATAAATAATGATGAAGCAATTAAAAATACAGATAGTAATTTTATACCTGAAATTACTATAAAGAAAAATATTCCAGATTTAGAAGACAATCATATGAATCAGAAAATCCATATTCTGAAACAGCATGAGGGCATAGAAGACATATTTGAAGATAAATACAGAAGTGATGATGTAATGACAGATATAAATATAGGAGATTTGGTTACAAATAATACCCGGATAGAATTTGAAAACTACATGGGCATGGAAGAGGATATGAAATTATCAGATTTAGATCAGAATCAATTTGTTAAGATGATTACAGATAAAATTATGTATCACATAAAAGATAACCAATCAACAGCAACAATAAAGCTAAAACCTGACTTTTTGGGTAAGATGGGTTTAGAGATAGTAATAGATGAGGGTATATTAATAGCAGAGTTTACTGTGGAAAACCAACACATTAAAGCGCTTATTGAACAAAATCTTACACAATTAAAGGACAATTTGGAGCAATGTGGTGTTTCTGTTGAGGGATTTAATGTTTCCGTAAACCATAACAATGGGAATGAATCATATCCAGAATTTAAAAAAAACAGTTCCAAATATATTGTTATAGATCAAGGAAACGAGCAAAATTCTGACACCCTAATGAAAATTATCAATGCATACAGTTTCTGGGAAGAAAACCATGTTAATTATACAGTTTAATGGAGGTGAAAAATATGATATATAGTACAAATAATATACAATCTAATAGTACAAGCAACTACCAACCCAATGATATTTTAGATAAAGATGCCTTTTTAAAACTTTTAATTACCGAATTAAGGTATCAAGATCCGGTAGAGCCAATGAAAGACCGTGATTTTATAGCACAGATGGCACAATTTAGTTCACTGGAACAACTACAGAATCTAAATAAAAATAATGAGTATCTGTTAAAGTTGAATCAAATAGCATTTTCCTTTAATACCATTTCTATGATAGGCAAGAAGGCAGTATTTGAGGATGATTCAGGGCAGATCAGAGAAGGGGTTGTGAGAGGAATAAGTTTCGAAGGAAGTGTTCCTCAATTGGATTTAGGAGATAATGGAATGATATCAATTGATGCAGTTTTAAAAGTAGCAGATCAAGATATCTAATCCTGTTATTCAAACAAGAATATAGAATGAAGGAGTATTTGAAATGGATAATAAAATCCGATGGCAACCACAGCCGATAATTCCACCGAAAACAACAGGGAAACAACTACTTGTAGAAGCAGAGAAAATAAAATCTGCCGAAGCAACTAAATTCCAAGAAATATTAAAAGATAAGATGCTAGAAGAAAAAACTTTAAAATTTTCGAAACATGCCAAGCAGCGGATTAAGTCGAGAAATATAGTTATTAGTGAAAACGATCTTTTAAAAATAAATATGGCTGTAGAAAAGGCTGCTGAAAAAGGTGTAAAAGATTCGCTAATCCTATTTGAAGATATTGCTTTTGTTGTAAGTGTAAAAAATAGAATCGTAATTACAGCAGTAGACGGAGACAATCTTAAAGAAAATGTTTTTACAAATATTGATGGTGCTGTGATAGTTTAAGGAGCCGGACCTCTACAGGAGGAAGCTCCTTTATCCCGGAACGATAGAAGGGAAGTTTTTCATAAGGAGGTCAAATAAAAATGATGCGTTCTATGTTTGCAGGCGTATCTGGTTTAAGGAACCATCAGATCCGTATGGATGTAATAGGAAATAATATTGCAAATGTCAATACTATTGGATTCAAGAAAAGCAGGGTGACTTTCCAAGAGATGCTAAATCAAACAATGAGAGGAGCATCTTCTCCTCAAAGCAATAGAGGTGGAACTAACCCGCAGCAGGTGGGACTAGGGGTTGCAATTGCTGGTATAGACACTATTCACACTGATGGGGGGCCACAACCGACAGGTCAAATGACAGATCTTGCAATTGAAGGGGACGGTTTTTTTATAGTGAGAGATGGTAGGAGTGAGTATTATACCAGAGCAGGGAATTTCAATTTTGATGCAGAAGGGAACCTTGTTAACCCCGCAAATGGAATGAAAGTAATGGGTTGGGTCGGGGATGTAGATAGAATAGCTGAAAATTTGAGCAGCATAATTATAACTAAAGGTCAACCTATGGCTGCAAAGTCTACTACCCAGATAATCTATAGAAACAATCTTGATGCAGATACTCCAGATGGAGATACATATAAAGTGCCAATGAAAGTATTTGATTCTCTTGGGAGATCTCATACAGTTAATGTTGAATTTAAGAAAGAAGACACTACTGCTAATAAATGGTCATATTCTGTTATAAATCCATTAAATCCAGATGACCCTACAGATGCCATAAGCAGCGGAACACTTATATTCGACAGTACAGGCGCATTAGATATAGATGGCTCAACTATTGACTCGTTTAGCTTCACTCCGGATGGAGCAGCTGCCGTTGAAATAACTCCGGATTTTTCAGCGGTAACCCAGGTCGCCCAGGAAACAAGTATAGTTGCACATAGTCAAGATGGCTATCCTGCCGGTTCATTACGAACTATAACTATTGATACAATGGGCACTATAACAGGGATCTTTACTAACGGAATTAATGAAGAACTAGCTCAAATAGCACTTATAACATTTGACAACCCTGGCGGGCTGTTAAAATCGGGAGATAACTTATATCAAAACTCTAATAACTCCGGGGAAGGGCGTATCGGGCCGCCTGCTACAGGAGGAAGGGGAATTATTTCGCCAGGTTCATTAGAAATGTCAAATGTTGATCTTTCTGAAGAATTTACTCAGATGATAATTACTCAAAGGGGTTTTCAAGCTAACTCTAGGATAATAACTACTTCTGATGAAATGCTGCAGGAATTGGTTAATATCAAGAGATAAATAAATATTAGTCTTTTGGGAACCTTAAGGTTCCCAAAAGACTTGTCACATTTAAATAAAGGGGATATTTCATGATAGAATTAACAAGGTTAAATGGTAAAAAATTTATTTTAAATGCAGATTTGATAGAAATTATAGACTGTACTCCTGATACAGTGATAACTCTGACGACAAATAAGAAGATTGTTGTTATGGAAAGTCCCCATAAGGTAATAGAAAAAGTAGTTGTATATCGTAGAAGGATATATGGTAAGTAAGTCTGAAAGGAGTGCGTTCTGTGGATCTGGCTACTGTTTTAGGTATTATTAGCGGGATTGCACTATTTACAATTGCAATTGTTTCAAATGGCAGTATAATGGAGTTTATACATGTACCATCTATTTTGATAGTATTGGGAGGAACCTTTGCCGCAACTTTAATTAATTATCCGCTGCAAAGTGTATTAGCCGTAAGCAAGATTCTAAAGAATGTTTTTATGGAAAAGTCTAAGGATCCAAATGAAATTATAAAAATTTTAGTTGATTTGGCGGAAACTGCAAGAAGAGAAGGGCTTTTAGCACTTGAAGATACTGCGTATCAAATGGACGATGATTTTTTAAAGAAAGGAATATTGTTAATTGTTGACGGTACAGATCCTGAATTAGTTAGGAATATTCTAGAAACTGAACTTGCTTTTTTGGAAGACAGACATAGAACTGGCCAGAGCATTTTCGAGACTATGGGTGCATTAGCGCCTGCGTTCGGTATGATTGGTACATTGATAGGGTTAATACAAATGCTCAAAAATCTTCAAGATCCGGATGCTATAGGACCGGGAATGGCTGTAGCATTAATAACAACTTTTTATGGTGCTCTTTTATCAAATTTCGTTTTTGTTCCTATAGCAGGGAAATTAAAAGTAAGGAGCAATGAAGAAATATTACTTAAAGAAGTTATGGTAGAGGGCATGTTGTCGATACAAGCAGGGGAAAACCCACGTATTATTGAAGAGAAATTAAAAGCTTTCTTGTCACCTAAATTACGGAGTAGTTTAGAGAACAAAATACCAGAACAGGAATTTGGAGAGGGAAAATATGTCTAGAATGAACAAGAAGCGAAAGCATGAAGACTCTATAAACACACAAGCTTGGCTATTAACCTACAGTGATATGGTAACTCTAATACTGTCCTTTTTCATATTATTATATTCCATGTCGACAATTAATGTTGAAGAATTCAAACTAATAATTTCTTCATTTCAAAACGCGTTAGGGATATTAAAAGGAGGCGAGACAATCATACTAGAGGAAGACCTCATATCCTCTGGGGCAGAAGGGCCTTTTGCGGGGATAGAATCGCCTGAGGATATAGAATTTTATAACATATACAATAAAATGCAAGACTTAATAGATCGTGAGGGGCTTCAAGGTAAAATAGAAGTAAATCAAGAAGAAAGAGGATTGGTGATTCGTTTATTAGAAGGGGCTTTTTTTGATTCCGGTCAAGCAGTTCTAAAGAAGGAAGCTATGGAATTATTAGACGAGGTTGCATTTATTTTAAAAGGCATAGATAAACAAATTAGGATTGAAGGGCATACAGACAACGTACCGATTAATACTGAAAGATTCCCATCGAATTGGGAACTTTCGGCTGCCAGATCAGTAACAGTCCTTAAATATCTGTTGGCAGAACACGGTTTTTCGCCTTACCAGCTTGCAGCTGTAGGATATGGTGAATATAGGCCTATTGTGCCAAATACTACACCCGAGAATAAAGCTTTAAACAGAAGGGTTGATATTGTTGTGCTGCGGGCTGAAGCTGCAAAAGGCGAGGCAAAGTGATTCAGGAGGAAAAAGGAAATGACAGGTGAAAAGAAAATAAATACCAAATTAATAATTATAATAGTGATAACTGTCATATTAGTATTAGCATTAGTTATGTCAGTAGCTTATATAGTAGCAGTAAATACAATATCAAATACAGAAACCGATATGGAAAATAACAAGTTAGAACCTAAAAAAGGTATCATCTATCCTTTAGGAGAGTTCACCACTAATTTATCAGATAAGGGTTTTATCAAATTAAAGATAGAATTAGAAGTAAGGGATAAGAACGCTGTTGTTGCAATTGAAAATAGA
>DUOC01000023.1 GCA_012839065.1 Thermoanaerobacterales bacterium
AAAAAAAGAGGAGTGAAACTTATCATGGATCATCATGGGATATTATCCCTATTGCCTCCATTTTTAGCTATTATTTTGTGTTTTGTAACCAAAGAAGTTTTTACATCTCTAATTATCGGTATTGTAGTAGGAGCATTAATGCTTTTTAACTTTAACATTATTGGAACCTATACAGGTTGTGTGCAATTTCTAATTGACAACGTTACAGACCCCGGTAATGCCGGTGTACTGCTATTTGTTATTTCTCTCGGCGGTATAACAGGTTTGTTATCGGCTTCAGGTGGTATTAAAGCCTTTGGAGATTGGTCTATTAAGAAAATAAAAAGCAGGAGTATGGCGCTTTTAGCAACATGGTTGTTAGGGCTCATTATATATATTGATGACTACTTCAACTGTGTAACGGTAGGAACCGTAATGAGACCTATAACAGACAGATTCAGGATTTCACGTGCTAAACTAGCCTTTATGATAGACGCAACAGCAGCACCTGTCTGTGCAATAGCACCACTATCAACATGGGCAGGATATGTTATGTCGTTAATGGCAGCAGATCTTGCTAACTTTACAACTCTTAAAGTATCACCATTTCAGGCTTTTGTTGGTACAATTCCATACAACTTTTATCCATGGTTAATTATAATACTTATGCTGATAACTGCATTTACAGATCTGGAATTTGGGCCTATGGCACAAGCGGAAAAACGAGCTATTAAATATGGGCAGCTTCTTGAAAACACTACTACACCGCCTCCCGGTGATGACTTTGAAAACCAAAAAACATCAGACAAAGGAAAAGCATACGACCTTATTTTACCACTACTTATGTTGATCGTTTTGACTATGGTGGCAATGGCATATACAGGCGGATATTTCGATGGAGGTATAGGCTTAAACGCTGCTATAATGGATTCTGACTCAGTAATATCCTTAGTATATGGTTCGTTTCTGACAATTATAATTACAGTTGCAGTATTTAAGATTCGCGGCGTACTGGAATTACAAGAATCAGTTGATGCTGTAATACAAGGCTTTAAATCAATGATGCTTGCAGTTAGTGTTCTTTCGTTAGCTTGGACTATAGGTACTGTTACAAAAGAACTGGGTGCCGGTATTTATATTGCTGAAATTGTAAGCCGTGGATTTCCAACATTCCTTATACCACTTGCAATATTTTTAGCTTCAGGTATATTAGCATTTTCATTAGGCACATCCTGGGGAACCTTTGCTATAATGGTACCAATTTCCATGCCTATAATAATGATGACTGATGAGACATTACTTTTTGCTGCAATTGCCGGAATACTATCAGGAGCAAGCTTTGGTGACCACTGTTCACCAATTTCAGATACAACGATAATGTCTTCTACTGGAGCCGGCTGTCATTACTATGAACACAACAAAACACAGCTGCCATATGCATTTACTGCAGCAGCAGTTTCATTATTAGGTTTCTTTTTATCGGGTATAATTAGAAATGGTTTAATATGTTTTGTAATAACATTAGTTGTCTTCTTTGTAGTAGTAAAACTACTCCACACTTTCTGGAATGAAGATATCCCGGAAGTAACGTCTACAGTTCAAAAGGAAAGTCCTGTGGGAGGAAAGTAATTCAAATAAATAAGCAGACCCCAAGCTAAGCTTTTATATATATATTTACCCCCAGTTAACAACTGGGGGATTTTTTTTAAAAAATCATTGCATACTTATACGGTTTGATGTATAATTATAAATATAAATTTTAACTAAGTCGATTATAATCAGGGAGGTCTTTGATATGTACGCTGCGGATATAAGGTATCTGCATCGCTTAAGGTAGAATATACAAAATAATATTATAACGCAAAATATACCTAATTTAAAGGAGGATTTTAAATGGCATTAGATACAGAAGTTGTTTTTGCTCATGACTTTTATTTGCAAACGAACATGCAAGGTAAAGATATCCTTACCCTACACGAGCTTACGACAGAAGAGATATACAAAATATTAAAGACAACCGATTTTTTAAAGAAACAATTTAAAAAAGGTGAAATTTATAAGCCCTTGAAGGGCAAGACATTGGGGATGATTTTTCATAAGTCATCAACACGAACTCGTGTATCTTTTGAAGTAGCCATGTGGCAGCTCGGAGGCTATGCACTATATTTAAACCAAAATGATCTTCAACTAAACAGAGGAGAGTCTGTACCCGATACCGCAAAGGTACTTTCACGTTATCTAAACGGAATAATGATAAGAACCTTCTCACATGATGATGTTGTTGAATTAGCTAAACACGCAGATGTCCCCGTTATTAACGGGCTGACTGATTTAACCCATCCTTGTCAGGCATTGGCAGATCTTTATACTATATATGAATATAAGAATAGACTTGCCGGATTAAAATTGGCATATATCGGAGATGGAAACAATATGGCACATTCTCTTCTCTTCGG
>DUOC01000024.1 GCA_012839065.1 Thermoanaerobacterales bacterium
TAACACAAGTAATGCTTGAGGCAGGACTTGAGCTGTCGCTGCCAATTGAAACAAAAAAGATTTACGGCAAAGAAGTTCATTTTGTAGCAGGTGATTCCCTTGTGGCATGTTTTGATGAAGATGTAGATGAAAAATTAGTTAAAGAGATAGCTAAAACCAAGCCGCTAAAGGTAGTATTTAGAGATAACTCCTTTAAATCCTGTCCTGACAGAATAAACCTGGAAGAAATATTTAAAGCCATATCTCCCAGCACAGAGATTAAGGTTTTATAGAGGGTGATTAGATGAGGATTAAATTTAAAAAGCAACAATTTCAAATAGATGCAGTCAAATCTGTAGTTGATTGTTTTAGAGGACAGTTAAATAAAGTTTCTAATTTTCAACTGGATACGGGCAGGGCGAGAGGGGAATTAGAAGGTCAAGTTGCTTTTTTAAACAGCATAGGCTTTAGAAACAACCCGATAGGACTAACGGAAGATGATGTATTAAAAAACATCAGAAAAGTTCAATTAAGAAATGGCCTAAAACCCTCGGACAGATTAGAGGGCAGATATAATCTGACAATTGAAATGGAAACAGGAACCGGAAAAACCTATACATATATTCGGACTATGTATGAACTATATAGATCCTATAGTTGGAATAAATTTATAATTGTAGTGCCTTCTATTGCAATTAGAGAAGGAGTTTATAAATCTTTTCAAATGACCGAGGAGCATTTTATGGATTTATACGGGGCGAAAATTCGATATTTTATATATAATTCTAAACAACTTCATAAAATTGATCAATTTGCCTCTGATTCAGGTATCAATGCCATGATAATAAACTCTCAAGCCTTTAATGCACGGGGTAAAGATGCTCGAAGGATATATGAAGAACTGGATGACTTTGGCACCAGAAGACCCATAGACGTACTTGCCCAGACCAACCCCATCCTTATAATAGATGAACCTCAATCCGTAGAAGGCAAAAAAACCAAAGAAGCATTAAAGCTTTTCAAGCCATTATTTACCTTAAGATATTCGGCAACTCACAAGGAAGATTACAATAAGATATATAGATTAGATGCTCTGGATGCTTATAATATGAAACTCGTAAAGAAAATCAAGGTGAAAGGGATTACAGTAAAAGGACTAACAGGAACCAATGGTTACATTTATTTTGAAGGAATAGATGTAAGCACTAAGAGCAAGCCGGTAGCCAGGATAGAATTCGAAGTTAAACAAAAAAATGGAATTAAAAGAGTTACCAGAAATGTGGATGAAGGATTTGATTTATATACTCATTCTAATTATATGGAGCAATATAAAGGATATCGCATATCTGAGATAAATGGGTACAAAAATACAATAAGTTTTACCAATGGAGTTACATTATATGCAGGAGATGTTCAGGGAGATGTTAGTGAAACCAATTTAAGGAGAATCCAGATTCGCGAAGCGATAAAGTCTCACTTTGAAAGGGAAAAATCACTCTATAACAAGGGGATAAAGGTGCTTACTCTCTTTTTTATAGATGAGGTGGCAAAATACAGGCAATATGATGAAAGTGGAAATCAAGTAAATGGGGAATATGGAGAAATTTTTGAAGAAGAATACATGAATATCTTAAATGAATATATCACCATATTCGATGACCCATATGTAAAATATTTAAAATTCATTGATGTGAGAGATACTCACAAAGGATATTTTTCCATAGATAGCAAGGGGAGAATGGTGGACCCATCAGCTAAAGGCAAAGAGAAGATTTCTGAGGATGAATCTGCCTATGATTTGATAATGAAGGATAAGGAAAGGCTGCTGAGCTTTGATGAACCAACCAGATTTATTTTTTCCCACTCTGCCTTAAGGGAGGGCTGGGACAATCCGAATGTATTTCAGATATGCACTTTAAAGCACAGCGATTCTATCATAAGAAAAAGGCAGGAAGTAGGGAGAGGCCTCAGGCTTTGTGTAGACCAAAATGGCAATAGGATAGACGGAGAAACTCCGGGAATAGATGTCCATGATATAAATGTACTTACAGTAATAGCCAGCGAGTCTTATGAATCCTTTGCAAAAGGCTTGCAGTCAGAAATCGCGGAAACCTTATCCGACAGGCCTCAAAAGGCAAATGTAGAGTTTTTCTTAAACAATGTAGTTAAAAATGTTCGAGGAGAAGAATTATTTATAGATGAAAGCCTAGCGAATACCCTTCACCGCTCATTTATACGAAATATGTATGTAGATGATAATGATATTTTAACTGAAAAATACTATAAGGCTCTGGAAGAAAATAAGATAAATTTACCGGAGGAAGTAAATGATTTCAAGGAAGGGATTATTCAATTAGTAGGTAAAATATATAGTGAAGGCGTTACACCTCTTGTAGAAAATAGCAGAGCAGAAAATATTAAAGAACTAAAAGTCAATGAGAATTTTAAGAAAAGGGAATTTCAGGAACTGTGGAATAAGATAAATGTAAAAACTGCATATTATGTTGACTTTGATACGAAGGAATTGATTAAAAACTGTATTATTGCATTAGACAGAGATTTAAAAGTATCTGATATAATCTATCAGGTAAAGACAGGGGAAATGGAATCTATATCCTCAAAAGAAGAGCTGGAAAGAGGAGAAGCATTCAAAGTCAAGGAAACAGCTATGGATAAAGATTATTCAGCAGTAACCACTGCTATAAGATATGATTTGGTAGGAAAACTGGTAGATGAAACCAAACTAACAAGAAATGCGATAGTTAACATTCTTAAAGGCATTAAGCCGATGACCTTTTACTTATTCCGGAAAAATCCCGAAGAATTTATCATAAAAACTGCAAGGATTATAAATGAACAAAAGGCTGCCATGATAATACAGCATATTGCTTATAATCCAATAGATGAAGTTTTTGATACAACCATCTTCACTGAAAACACTTTAACCGGAACTATAGGCAAAAATGCTTGGGAAGTAAAAAAACACATTTACGATTATGTAGTTACTGATTCCGATGTTGAAAAACGATTTGCCGAAGAACTGGACAGCAGTGCTGAGGTATGCGTATATGCCAAGCTTCCCAGAGGATTCTTCATACCAACTCCGGTAGGGAACTACAGTCCGGACTGGGCCATTGTATTCAATGAAGGCAAGGTAAGACATATATACTTTATCGCCGAAACCAAAGGGAAGCTAGAATCATTAAAATTTGACACAAGAGGTATAGAAGAAGCCAAAATTCACTGTGCGGGAGAACATTTCAAAAAAATTAGCAATGATACAGTAAAATACGATGTGGTAGACAGCTACGAAATGCTGATGGATAAAGTTATGGGGAAATAA
>DUOC01000025.1 GCA_012839065.1 Thermoanaerobacterales bacterium
AGTTTGATGTTAATGACATTTCAGATAATATTATGTTCAAGGATATGGGTTATGAGCTGATTCCAAACGGCGGTGAATTAAAAGGATTATTTAATGCCAGGGATATTATTATACCCCAGTATTTGAACAAGCTTGAACAAATGGCAGGCAGACTTATAGTAGAGGTAAATGCCATCCATAAAAACGGATATAGCCTTGGAGCAGATGAAAAATGCGATCTAGAATTTTTCGCCATTCCATCGGGAGATAACAGCTTAATAGCCGTTAATCCTGTACTGGCTGATGTGGAAAAGATAGCCGCAGCAACAGAGCCTGATGCTCCTGGAGATGGGAGTAACGCTCTGAAGATTGCTCAGCTGCGGTATAAAAAGATACCTGATTTAGGAAATGCTTCTGTCGATGATTTTACTGACTCCATGATTGCCATATTAGGTGTAGAGGCACAGGAAGCTATCAGAATGGCTGAAAACCAGCAGCTGCTCTTAACACAGATTGAATATAGACGTGAGTCTGTTTCAGGTGTATCATTAGACGAAGAACTGACAAACATGATAAAATTCCAGCATGCTTATAATTCAGCTGCAAGGATGGTTACTGCTATAGATGAAATGCTGGATGTAGTAGTAAACAGAATGGGTATTGTAGGAAGGTAGGTGGATAAACAAATGAGGGTTACAAATAAGATGATGACGGACAATTTCTTAAAGAATCTCCAGACAAATCTGAAAAGACTTGATAAAGTAAACAATCAACTATATACAGGCAAAATGATCAGGTTTCCTTCAGATGATCCTTTAAAAGCGGCCAGCAGCTTGAAGTTTAGAACCGAGCTTGTTAAGGTCAACCAGTATAAGAAAAACATTGATGATGGGCTTGCACTGCTGCAGACGACTGAAAGTGCTCTTACAAACATCGGGGATATACTGCAGAGGATTAGAGAGCTTTCTGTTAATGCATCAACTGATGTAATGACAGTTGAAGATAAAAAGAAACTAAAGGCAGAAGTTACACAGCTAAAACAGCAGCTTGTCCATGAAGCAAACTCTACTTACAGTGGAAGGTATATCTTTGCCGGTTATAAAACAGATAAACCCCCATATGAAATAGATTCTGCTACAAATGCCGTAATTTATAAAGGAGATAACAGTAAGATTGAATATGAAGTGGGTCCTTTTAATACTATATGTATAAACTTTACGGGCCCTGAAGTCTTCAACTCGCCCCATGACCTGTTTCAAGTATTAGAAAGTTTTGAAGATGCTCTAGATGCAGGGGATACTGAAGCTATAGGAGGGATTATCCTGAAAAATATTAACGACTCTCTGGAAAATGTTATTACGGTCAGGGCTGATTTGGGGGCACTTGTAAACAGGATTGAAATGGCTAAAAACAGGCTTGAAGATGATATGATTAATCTTAAAGGCATATTATCTGAGACTGAAGATGTTGATATAGCGGAAGCCATAATGGAACTGAAGATGCAGGAGAATGTATATATGACATCCCTTGCAGCAGGTGCCAGGATAATACAGCCTTCACTATTAGATTTTCTAAGATAAGGTGATTATATGTCCCTCAATATTACGATAAACTATCCAAAGATAGGGATAGATATATATTTTGGTTCTTTTAATATAAAAGTCAGCAGAGCTGATATCAGATTAAAACAGTTTCCTGCAGATCTATATATATTCACCCCTTTATTGCACATAGAAATCGATATGAGGGAACCCCTTAATGATATAGGTCTTAAAGACATTAGGGCACTTGATAAGGATTTCGCAGAGAAGTCTCTTGAGATAATCCACGAACAGATAAGTGAAAAGTCAAGACAGGGGGATATGATGGCTCGGATCGATAAATACGGTACAGATTTAATCCCCTATTTTGTAAGGGAAAATACTAAAGATACTGGGAAAGAACTGAATGTGGACTGTGCACCGAAAAGCCCACCCAAGATAAGGTTTTTAGGGGGAGGTTTAAGGAGCCACTTCCAAATAGGCGGAGTGAAACTTGATGCAGAATCAAGCCCTCCAAAGATAGATGCTGAACCTGCCGATGTTAAGGTATATCTCTTGGAAAAAGGCGGTATAAAGGTAAAAGTCCATAATTCCCATTCAGTGATTGATATTAAGACATGAGGTGGAGAGGATATGCAAATAAAAACTAAGAACTTCGGTGAGATCGAGATAAAAGAAGATGAAATAATAAGTTTTGGAAAAGGCATTCCCGGTTTTGAATCTTTAAAGAAGTTTATAATTTTAGAGCATGAACCTAATAATCCTTTTAAGTGGCTGCAGGCTGTAGAAGAACCGGATGTGGCATTTGTTATAATAGAGCCTTCTGAATTTTTACCGACCTATGATCCAAAGCCGGATGCTGAAGAAATGCTTGAATTAGGCATAAAAGATATACAAGAGGCTTTAATTTATGCCATTATAGTTGTTCCTGAAGACATTACACATATGACTGCAAATTTAAAGGCACCTATCATTATAAACAGGCAGAATCGGCAAGGAAGGCAGATTATATTGGAAGATTCCGAATACGATTTAAAGCATAATATCCTTAATGAAATGCAGAAACTAAAGACAGGAGAAAAAGAAAAAAATGCGCTACTAATGATTAAAGCAGAATAAGAGGTGAAGCTATCATGCTTATATTAGCACGAAAACCGGGGCAAAGCATAATGATAGGTGATAATATAAAGATTACTCTGCTGGAGGTTCAGGGTGAGCAGGTTAGGCTGGGTATTGATGCCCCAAAGGAAATTACTGTTCACCGTTTGGAGATATATGAAGAAATCGCTCGGGAAAACAAGGCAGCTCTGTATACTTCCCCCTCAAAATTAGATGGTATCAGGGAAATGGTATTGAGTGATGAGAAAAAGGCAGAAAAATAGATAATATAACCAGAGTCCATGATTTAACCTGTTCTAAACTTAATAAATACCCAAAATCCGACATTTTTTGAGCTCAAGGGAAAGGGCAATTATTACGATAATATTAAATGAAGGCAATCCCCTAACTCGGTCAAAATTTAAGGCCGGCCGTTTTGAACCGAATTATGGGATACCTTATAGATGGAGCAGGGACGCTCCGGAAAAAATATCAGGGAGGATGATTTTTAATGAGGATTAATCAAAACATAGGTGCCATGAACGCATGGCGCAGTCTGTCAATCAATGATAGCAGTATGACCAAGACATTGGAGAAGCTTTCATCAGGTTTAAGGATCAACCGTGCCGCAGATGATGCTGCAGGGCTTGCAATCTCAGAAAAGATGAGGGCACAGGTAAGAGGGCTTAATCAAGCAATCAGAAACGCTCAAGACGGAATATCCTTGATCCAAACAGCAGAAGGTGCACTAAATGAAACCCATGCACTCCTTCAGAAGATGAGGGAACTGGCAGTACAAGCAGCAACTGATACTTATACCGATGCAGACAGAGAAATTCTTCAAGGAGAAATTAAAGCGCTTATTGAAGAAGTAGATAGGATTGCCAAAGATACAGAATTCAACACACAAAAACTGTTAGACGGAACTTTTGCACTTAATAAAGCTGGGGCTCCCACAGAATCATCTACTAAATCTTCTATCTTAACAATACATGTAGGTGCCAATAAAGACCAAAATATAAAAATACACATTGGCAATATGAGGGCATCTGCCTTAGGAATAGCAGAATTGGATGCAAATAAAGCCCTTTCTGCAATTGTCAATATAAGTACACAATCAGGTGCAAATGAAGCAATAGCTACAATAGATGCTGCAATTGAAGCTGTTGCTGCTCAAAGGGCTGATTTGGGAGCACTTCAGAACCGCCTTGAAAAGACTATTAATAACCTGGGGGTAACCGTTGAGAACCTGGCTGCTGCCGAGTCCAGGATCCGTGATGTGGATATGGCTGCAGAGATGATGGAATTTACAAAGCACCAGATCCTGCTACAGGCAAGCACGGCAATGTTGGCACATGCCAATGTAAAACCACAAGCAGTACTGCAGCTGCTGGGATAGTATACTTAGACGCCGGCCGTAAAGGCCGGCATGTATCTATTTATTAAGGGGTGACCTGAAACATGAAGGTTGATCCTGTAAACAAGGTACAATATGTTAGTGCAGTAAAATCGGTTAATAATGGAAAAAACACCGATATTCTCATAACAAATAAAAAACAAGGTATCGAAACAGACACTCAAAAAAAAGAAATATCCCTTGAAAAGTTACAGGAATCTGTTGAGGTACTTAATAAAACCGTAAATGTAATAGACAAGAAATATGAATTTTATATACACAAAGAGACGGATCGACCTGTAGTAAGGGTATTGGAACGTGCTACAGGAGAGGTAATTAATCAAGTTCCGCCTGATGAAATACTCAATATAATTGCGCGGATTCGGGAAATTATAGGGGTTTTTATTGATGAAAGGGTTTAGAAGCCAAATAAAAGCCGGCCTTTTAGGCCGGCTGAACATTAGGGGGTGTATATAGATGTACAGGGCAGGTGGAATAATTTCCGGGCTTGATACACATACACTTATAGACCAATTGATGCAGATAGAAAGGCAACCTATAGCAACTATGGAAGCAAGACGCAAAATCTATACGCACAGGAAGAACCTTTGGAATGAAATAAATACGAGCCTTTTAAGCTTAAAGAATAGGGCATATGAGCTGACAAAAGGGAACATTTTTGAAAAGATGTCCGCTATTTCATCAGATGAGAATGTGGCAACAGCCAAAGCGGATAAAAAGGCACTACCGGGCACATACAGGATCGAAGTTTCAAACCTTGCTACAAACCATAGTGTTTCCGGCAATAGGGTTAACGATATATATGAGTCTTTAGGCCTTGCGGGGGAATTTACAATAAAAAATGGTAATGAATCAGCGGTGATTACTGTAGATAGTGGGGATTCCCTAAGAGATATCAGGAATAAAATTAATGCAAAAGAAGGATTAGGGATTGCAGCCTCAATAATAGACAACAGACTAATTTTAACCAGGGATGAAACAGGGGCCGCTGAAATGGGATTTGAAGACCCCGATAATATATTAGTAAATCTTGGTATTTTGAATGAATCAAATGAGATAAATGTGCTTCAGAAAGGGTTGAATGCTCGATTTAAGGTAAATGGGCTTGATCTTGAAAGATCCTCAAACAATGAGATATCTGATGTACTGGAAGGGGTTAACCTTACATTAACAAATATAGGTGAAACTACCCTTGAAGTAGGGGTAGATGTGGATGCAATATATTCTCAGATAGAGGGTTTTGTGAAGCAGTATAATTCACTTATTGACCTTATAAATACGAGACTTTCAGAAGAAAAGGTAAAAATACCTCAAACGGAATTGGAAGAACGCAGGGGGCTTTTAAGAGGAGATATCAATCTCATAAGCATAAAAGGGGACTTGAGGCAGAATCTTTATACTGTTATTCCGGGTTTAGAATACAATCTTATAACCCAAATAGGGCTGGCAACTACAAGTGAGGATTATGGGAAAACTGGAAGGCTTGAAATCGACGAAGAGAAATTAAAAGAAGCAATTAAAACAAATCCTCAAGCAGTTAAAGACTTGTTTGCAATTAATGATGGAGACAGAAAAGGGATAGCTGTTATTATAAATGAACAGCTTCACTATTTAACAAGGCCGGCAGATGGTATTGTAACCGGCAGACTTCAGAATTTTGACAGTGCGATAAGGGATATTGATAAACAAATACAAATAAAAGAAGACAGACTTGCAGATGTTGAAAAGAATTATTGGGCAAAATTTACTGCTATGGAAAAGGCTTTGAGCACGATGTACAATCAAAGCCAGTGGCTGACTGCTCAGCTTAATCAGATATCCAGTTCATGGTCATAATAAATAGGAATGCCCTTATGCGGGTTTATTTTTAATGGAGGAGGGGCACACTGGTGAATAATAAACCGATACAGAATAAAACCGATATGGAAAAGCTCATTAAAGAAAGCAGTGAAAGCGCAAAACAATATATACCTAAGCTTCTGGATGGCCTTAAAGAAGTAGTAAGACTGTTTGATGAAGGCAGGGATAAAGAAGCTGTTCTTTTGTTTTCCACTGCCATTGAGGGATTGGATTGGTTCAGTGTATTTCAATTAGCATTAAATTTAATGGAACCCTTCGTAAACACGGAAGATAACACTGTAGTATTTAATAAGATAATGAAGGGGCTTTTAAATGCATGGGAAACCCAAAATTTTTTGCTGATGTCGGATATTCTGGAATTTGAATTAATTCCATTACTAGACAAGAGTATGGAAACACTAATCAAATATGATTTTCCGGGGCATTAAAGGGGAGTTTATAAATGTCTGAAACATACAAAAGAAATATTGAAACACTAAGCAATTTCAAACATTATGGGGTACATGGGGTAGAAACGCTAAAAAATATTGAGATTAACAATAAATTTCGAATAGTAGACGGCAAAAATGGTCATAAGTGTATAGAATACACAGAAGGTTCTAAATCAATAAATATAAACAGCTGTTATGATCCTGTTAGAGAAGGGGAAAAATGGCTAAAAGGATTAGATATCGGTGAAGATCTTACTATTATTTTTGGTTTTGGTGCCGGCTATCATCTGATAGATCTTGACAAGATATTAGATAAAGATTCTAAAGTGCTGATAATTGAACCGAGTATTGAATGCTTTAAATGTGCCTTATATATTAATGATTTTACAAAGATATTTACGAATGATAATGTTTTTCTCTATATAGCTAATGATGTGAGCAATTTGAAATACATTCTTTACGGGCTTATACAAGAAGGGGTTTATCCAGATATAAAGATTGCTGAATTTATACCGGTTGAAAGGGTTCACAGGCAGTTTTTTAATGATGTTAGACGTGAAATATTAGAATTTTTAAACAATGTTGTGCTTAACCTTAATACCATCCAGTTTTTTTCTAAGATGTGGACGGAGAACTTTTTCCGCAACCTGGTATATACGATTAAATCCCCCGGGATTTCAAAACTGTTTAACAGATTCCATAAAATGCCCTTAATAATAATTTCGGCAGGTCCATCATTAGATAAAAATATAGAACTGCTTAAAGACGCAAAAGGCAAAGCAGTGCTTCTGTGCGTTGGAACGGCTCTAAAGGCACTGCTTAAAAAAGGGATAGAGCCGGATTTAGTTATTTCTATAGA
>DUOC01000003.1 GCA_012839065.1 Thermoanaerobacterales bacterium
ACTGAAGGGTTTGTACTAGAGGCGGCTTCTGCTCTGGGATATGAAAATGTAATTATATATAATAGAAACCCTATATTAGACCCTTATAAGGATTTAGATGCAAATACAATAATAGAAAGGTATTATGAAAATGTATTAGCACTTCATAGGGGAGATATTGTATATTTTCGTTTAGATTTTTTAACACAGCCTATGTCTGCTGAAGAATTAGCCCTAAAGACTGCAGAGAAATTCATAAAGGTATCAAATTACGATATTGTTCCCATAGATCAGTTAACTGCCAATCCATTGGTTTACACCCCTAGACCGGAATGGTTAGATGATTTAGGCAGTTTAATAAAAGAGAGCTATAATTATGACGAATCTATTTTGCAGGATAGGATACTAAATAACTACATTGGGAGCCCAAGTATTAGCACAGCTAAAAATCTGCCGGGCTTCAGTCAGTATGAAATTGATAATGGTATAGATATTACCGGCAGAATAGATACAAATGGGGAAAAAGTGATATTTTTGACCTTTGATGACTGGGGATCTGACATAATAGTGAGCAAATTACTTTCTGTATTAAATAAGCATAATGTAAAAGCAAGTTTCTTTGTAAGGGTAGGAACTGATAAACTCCCTTATGAAGAAGGGATGATAAATCCGAATTTGTTAAGGGCTATAGCTTTGGAGGGGCACGATATTGGGAACCACACTTTTAGTCATATGAAAATTGATATCACAGCAGAAGAAGAAAAACAATTATTGCAAAGAGATATTGTGACTGCCCATAGAGAAATGGCACGATATATTGGGGATCTGGATGCCTTAAAACCTTTCTTCAGGCCGCCTACATTAGCTGCTAGTAAACTAGGTATGCAGACTGTTTTTGACACTGGTTACAGCTATATTATAAATGGGGATTTTAATACACAGGACTATAATGCTCCCAGCCTTGAATTCTTAGTAGATATGTTAAAAAACGGCATAAATACAGCTGACAGAGAATCAAATGTAGATCAGGATACCCCTCCTGAGCACATAAGGAAAATCCAACCGGGGAGTATTGTAATTATGCATATGTCTGATGAGAGCAAATACACTCCTGATGCACTGGATATAATAATTCCTTATTATGTAAATCAAGGGTATAGATTTGACAAACTAAGCAATTATTTAGCAGATGATTACAAAGGGTATTTCTTAGATCGATAATTTAAATTTGATATTCATTAAAAAAATATCGGGGGAGACTCTACTATGAAGCGGGCAAAGAAAACCCTATACAGAGGGAAAAATAAAAAAACAGAAGATATCCTTTTGGAGCCTAAAAAAGACAGACGGCTATTAGAAAATGTTCCGGATATAAAAGGGATTCGTTCAAATATAGATCGCAGAGGGGCATATAATTTAGATACCAATAAAGAAGATATAGATATTGAAAAAAGCATTCAGATTAAAGAAGCCGGGCGGCGATATAGAGTCAACTATGATGTTAAGGTTATATGTTATTTTGATAATGGTAAAAAGGAAACATTCCATAGTAGAGGTGTAGATATTTCAACTACAGGTATACTTATAGCTATAAAAGATAAGAGTGATCTGGATTTTTTAATGGAAGCAAAAAAAATTCGACTAAAATTTGAAATTATAGAGGGGACTATGCCGGAAGGGTATGAAATGAAAGTAGATATTTTGTCTAAATTTATCCGCTTTCAAGAATCGGCAGATGGCACCTATCAATGTGGACTTGTCTTTGAAGAGACATTGGCTCAATATGCAAATAGACGTAGGGGCCGCTATATGCTCATGATTTCAGGTATTATCTTGTTTTTTGTATCTTTGTTTATTGTGCTGATGAGGACTGAAAGTATTATTTATTTCAGATTTAACAGAACCTTATATTTATATAGTATAATCGCAGCAGTTTTTTTATTAAGCCGCTACCTGTTTGGGGCATTATATAGGGCTGTGCCAATAAATCCGGAGTTCACTCCCGGAGTTACTATTATAATCCCTTGTTTTAATGAGGAAAAATGGATTGAGAGAACCATATTAAGCAGTGTAAATCAGGATTATCCTGTTGACAGATTAGAGGTTATAGTAGTAGATGATTGTTCTAATGATAATTCATTAGAGGTGATTAAGAAAACAGTAGAGCGCTTACATATTGAAGCAGAACGTTTTAAAACCAAGGAGAGGGTTAAATATATAGCACAGGAAAGAAATTTGGGGAAACGTGCTGCCCTTACCAGAGGGGTTCAAATGGCAAAACATGAGCTTTTAGTATTTGTTGATTCTGACAGCTTTTTAGATCCTTTTGCTATTCGGAATTTAGTTCAGCCATTTCAGGATCCCAAAATGGGGGGCGTTTCAGGAAGAACAGATGTGGCTAATGCCTATACAAATTCTTTAACAAAAATGCAATCTGTAAGATATTATATAGCTTTTCGTATAATGAAGGCTGCAGAATCATATTTTGATACTGTGACCTGTCTTTCAGGGCCTTTGTCTTGCTATAGAAAAGATATAGTATTAGAAAACATGGAGGATTGGCTGAATCAAAAATTCTTGGGTTATAAGGCTACTTTTGGCGATGATAGAAGCTTGACTAATTTTGTACTTAAAAATTACAGAACAAGCTATCAGGATACTGCTATCTGCTCTACAATAGTTCCAAATACACACTCGCAGTTTTTAAAGCAGCAAATGCGCTGGAAGCGGTCCTGGCTGAGAGAATCTATTGTTGCATCAAAATATATGTGGAAAAAAGAGCCGTTTAGCGCCCTGTTATTTTACATAGGTTTAATCGTTCCTACCTTATCACCTGTTATATTATTATATAATCTGTTTTATGTACCTATAGTCTATAGAGTTTTTCCACTTACCTTCCTTGCCGGAATGCTTATGATGGCTCTTTTGATGAGTTTTGCTCATCTTTTTTATAGGAAAAGCACCACTTGGTTATTTGGATTTTACTTTGTCTTATACTATGAGGCTGTTTTGCTGTGGCAGATGCCTTATGCATGGGTTACATTTTGGAAACCTACATGGGGAACAAGGATGACTTATCAGGATATAAAAGCACAGGAAGCGAGGAAAATTTAAAACTTAAAGAGGGGAATTAAAGTGAGCAAATATACCTTTTCCTCAAAGAAAAAAGATAGAAAAAAAGTTATTAGAAGTATCATCCAAGGTGCAGTAATTATTATATTCGTTTATATTACAGCAATATCATTTTTTTCATCTGATGAATATATTCCTTTTAAGGATTCAGAAAGAAGTCAGACAGAAGATGGATTTATTGCGATTTCTTACTTTGGAGTAGATAGAGCAGGGAACGGGACATTAATAAGCAAGAAAAAACTGGATGAACATCTGCAGGCATTAAAGGCATCCGGTTATGTAACTATAACCCAAGATGATATTAAAAACTATTATTTAAATAACAAACCCCTGCCTCCCGGATCTCTGTTTTTGATGTTTGAAGATGGGAGGAAAGATACAGCAGTTTTTGCTCAAAAAGTCTTGGAAAAACATAATTATAAGGCGAGTATTTTAACCTATGCACAAAATCTACAAACAAAGAGCACAAAATTTTTGAGTTCTAAGGAACTGCGTTTTTTATTAAATAATAGTTTTTGGGAGCTTGGCAGTAATGGTTATCGTTTATCCTATATAAATGTATTTGACAGGCATGGTAATTTTCTTAATCAATTAGACTCTAATGAATATGAAAGATTAAGTCCTTATTTGGATAAAAATTATAATCATTATTTAATGGATTATATTAGAGATGAAAATGGGATCCCTATGGAAGATTTTGATGAAATGCAAGAACGAATATCTTATGATTATAAAATGATGCAGGATATATATGAAGAATCAATCGGCAAAATGCCGGGCTTATATGCTTTAATGCATTCAAATACGGGGAGATTCGGAACAAATAAAAGGGTTAGCGAAGTAAATAAAAAATGGATATGTCAATTGTTTGATATGAATTTTAATAGAGAAGGGAACTGTAGGAATTTGCCGGATTCCTCCATTTATGATCTGACAAGGATACAGCCGCAGGCGTATTGGTCCGCTAACCATCTCCTGATGCGCATATGGAATGATACAAATAAAGATATGGCTTTTGTATCAGGTGATGTGAGCAAGAAAAAAGATTGGGATACATTATTGGGCGAGTCAGAGTTTGCAGATGATATGATTATACTTACTTCTTTGCCAAAAGGTAGGGGACTGATGTTTTTAAAAAATAGTGAAGGATATAAAGACATTGCCCTGTCTGTTACTTTAAATGGAAATAAGGCGGGTTCTCAAGTGATTTATTTAAGGTCAGATAAAGATTTGGACCAATATATTTCAGTTCAAATAATCAACAATGTCTTACATATATTTGAAAAGGAATATGGCGGCGAAAAAGAAAAGCTGTTTTCTTTAGATTTAGATGTTCATGATGAAGTTGTTTACCGGTCTATGGAAGAAAACAAATTGGAATCGGAAATACAATACCTTAAAACAAAAATAAAATACGCTGCAAACCCTAAAGAAGCTAATGAATTATTGTCAGCACTTGATGACAAAAAACGTGAATTAAAGGGTATAGAAGAAGGAGATGAAAAATATATCCCTAAAACAGATATATCGGAACAGGCTAGCCGACTATTAGGAATCAGGCTGAAAGGTGATTCCTTGTCTGTATATATAGATAATAAAAAGGTATTTGAAGATATGGAGGTATCTGTTTTAGATCCGGGGTATGTAGGACTGGAGTCTTCTTTTAGCGGATACGGATACAGTCAAAAAAGCTTATCAGACGATATATATGACGGAATATTTAAAGAGCTTATTATAACAGAAGCATCATCTCAAAAAGGGGAACCGGAACAAATTTTATACAGCAATAAGCTTACAAGTTTTGAAAAAATGAAATATGATATAGATGTTATTTGGGGGAAAGTAATTGACTGGTTTATAAAACACTTATAAATTATTTTGTTTATTTAGTGAGGTGCATATGAAGAAGATTTTAATATTATTGCTGATTTTGTTTTTAGTTTTTTCCTTTTATTTATATAATAAAAATATGGACAGCACAAAAAGGTTAGATAAATTAGATAAGAGTGAAGCTTCATTATCTGCATGGGCAGTATATTGGGATTCTGAACAGGTGCCAAATGAGATACAAAGTATAAAATCTTCTGTTAGGGAGATTTTATACTTTGCTGCATATTTTGATAAAGACAATCAACTCTTCATACCTAATACCATAACAAATTTACATTCTTTTTTAGAAGGCAACCTTAAAGATGCGGACATTTTACATTATCTGTCTGTTGTCAATGACAAGATACAAAAAGACGGTTCTTCCTCTTTAAAGGATAAAAAACTTTTATACAATCTGTTAGTTGATGAAGGAGTTAGGGAACAACATATTGATAATTTGATTAGGCTTTGTCTGGAAAACGGTTATGATGGTATAGAAATTGACTATGAAGGATTAGGATACGATGAATATTTGTACCCGTATTTTTTAGAATTCTGCAGTTCCCTGTGGCAAAGTCTTAATTCATATGGTTTGAATCTGAGGATAATATTAGAACCGTCGGCACCCATCGAAAAATATGACCTTCCAAAAGGGCCTGCCTATGTTATGATGTGCTATAACCTGCACGGTCCCCACAACGGACCGGGTCCAAAGGCAAATAAGGAATTTCTTCAAGGGCTCACCCGAAAGATACAGGGAAGTGGGGCAAAGGTTAATTATGCCTTAGCTACAGGCGGGTTTGATTGGGATTCTGAAGGCAGTGTTATATCTATAACGGAAGAAAGGGCTGCTGAATTAGTGGAGATATACAATACAACCCCGGTAAGAGATGATGAGAGCCATTGCCTTGTTTTTAACTATATTGATGAGAACTATGTGGAACATAAGGTTTGGTTTGCAGACGGGGATACGTTAAGTTATTGGATAGATATATTAGCAGCAGATGGAGCCGAGAGTTTTTCATTATGGCGTTTAGGTGGGAATAAGAGGGAGAGTTTGGCTAAAATAGCTGGCAGCACTATGGGTTTAGAATAAAATTTAGTTTTCCAATAAATATTGGAGGAATTTGGTGGAAGATTTAGAATATATATGTATGGCGATAAATGACGATAAATGTCTTATCAGGGAGATAATGAAAAGGGGTTTTCATAGGAGGCAGGCAAATGTTAGATAACAAATCTGTTTTAGTAACAGGCGGGACAGGATCTTTTGGGCAAAAGTTTATAGATATGGTTTTTGAAAGATATAGTCCATCTAGAGTAATAGTTTATTCGAGGGATGAATTCAAACAAGATATGCTAAAAAATGAATTTCAAAAGAAGTTGAAAAAAGATCAGTTTTCAAAGATCAGGTTTTTTATAGGGGATGTCAGGGATAGGGATAGATTATATAGGGCTTTTAAGGGAGTAGATTATGTTATCCATGCTGCTGCAATGAAGCAAGTGCCTGCTTGCGAGTATAATCCTTTTGAGGCTATTAAAACAAATATTCATGGTGCACAGAATGTTATAGATGCTGCACTCGACCGAGGGGTAAAAAAAGTAGTAGCCCTATCTACCGATAAAGCCGTAAATCCGATAAATCTTTATGGGGGAACGAAACTTGTATCAGACAAATTGTTTATTTCAGCGAATTCATATTCCGGTTCCGATGGTACGGTATTCTCTGTAGTCAGATATGGGAATGTAGCCGGCAGCAGGGGGTCTGTTATACCCTTCTTTAAGAACTTAATTGAACAAGGGCACAAAGAGCTGCCTATAACCGATTTTGAGATGACAAGGTTTTGGATAACCCTTGAACAAGGTGTAGAGTTGGTTTTTAAGGCATTAGAGGAATCAAGAGGGGGAGAAACTTTTATATCCAAGATACCCTCCTTTAGAATAACAGATTTGGCTAAGGCAATGTTAGAAGATGCTGATTTAAAAGAGGTCGGGGTTAGAGAAGGTGAAAAGCTCCATGAAGTAATGATCACGAAAGATGACTCCAGGACTACTTTTGAATATGAAGAGTATTACATTATATATCCGTACTTTAAATGGTGGAATTCTGATAAGCAATTTGATAACGGCGGTAAACGGGTCGAAAAAGGGTTTGAATATAGTTCGCGGGACAATACGGAATGGCTGAATATTAAAGCATTAAGGCAAGAATTGTACAAGCTGGGTTTATATGATGCTTATAAGATAAATGGCATAACCGAAGCTGCAGCAGCATCGGATGAATGAGAGGCAGTTTGGATGCTGTAAGGGAATATTTGGCGAGAGTAGGACTTATATAGACTAGTATTTCTAAGGGGATGTTGGAATGTTCTCGATACTGCTGCTGAAATTATCAATTAATATTGAAAGCAGGATGAATAATAAATGCTAACAAAATTAACACTCGGGACTGCTCAATTTGGTTTGGATTACGGAATTAATAATTGTTCCGGGAAACCTGATATCAAAGAGAGCATTGAAATGCTTGAATATGCATATTCAAACGGGATTAAGTCGGTTGATACTGCAGCTGCATATGGGGATAGTGAAATTGTAATTGGAAAGTGGATTGAAGACTACCCTCATGAAGATTTATTTATTACTTCAAAGATCTCTTCTATTACTGATGCAAATATTTCCAAAAATAATATTATGGGCTATTTAGAAGAACAGATATGTTTATCTCTTGAGAAACTCCGAATCAAAAAAATAGATAATATTCTGCTGCATAACTTTTATGACTTGATTAATTATGGCAGCATCTTAATGGATGCTCTCATAAAATTAAAAGACAAAGGATATGTTGAGATTATTGGGTGTTCAATTTATGATCTAGAGTCTATAGATACCTTTTCACAGTATCCATTTGATTCGATCCAGTTTCCGGGCAGTATTTTTAATCAAAGAATTTTAGAATCTGATAAACTTATTAAGTTAAAAGAAAAAAATGTTAAGATTTTTGTGAGGAGTGCATTTGTACAAGGTCTAGTGTTTATGAATCCTGTTAAACTGCCTAAAGAGTTAGCTGGAATAAAAAAATATCTCATACAATTAAAGGAACTTTCCGATGATTATAATTTAAGTATTAGCGAGATTGCTATGGGCTATTTAATGAATCATGATAGAGTAGATAGTATAGTATTTGGTGTGGATAATATTAATCAGTTGAAGGAAATTATCGAGATAAAAAATAAAAACATTATTAATAAAGAAGTAATCATAAATAAATTCTCAACTGTGCCTGATAAGTTAGTAGATCCGAGGAACTGGAGGTTTTAATATAATATGAGCAAATCGATTTTTGATTTAAGCGGAAAAGTTGTTTTGATAACTGGCGGAAGTAGTTACCTGGGATCAGCAATGAGTGAAATTCTATCAGAATTGAATTCTACTTTAATTCTTGCCAGTAGAAATTATCATAAAAATTTAGAACTTGAACAGAGTTTGAAAAACAGATATGGGAATCAAGTTGAGACTGTTAAGTTGGATATATCTGATTATGCTACAGTAAACCAAGCAGTAGAGAACATTTTAAAAAAATATAAAAAAATTGATGTGCTAATCAATAATTCTTGTTATGGTGCAGGAGCTGAACTCTTAAATATGAGTGAAGAGGAATGGATTAAAGGATTAGATGGAAGTATCAATGGTGTTTTTCGTTTAACTAAAGCTGTACTGGATTCAATGATTAAGAACAAATACGGCAGAATTATAAATATTGCTTCAATGTATGGTTTAGTAGCCCCTGATGTTTCGATTTATGAAGGAAATGATTTCTACAATCCGGCAAATTATGGTGCCGGGAAAGCTGGTATTATTCAATTCACGAGATATGTTGCGGCTGCATATGGGAAGTATGGGATTACATGTAATGCAATATCGCCCGGTCCGTTTCCAGATCCGAAAGTTCAAGGGAACAAGAAGTTCATCAATAATTTAGAGAAGAGGGTTCCATTGGGACGAATTGGCAAACCAGAAGACTTAAAGGGAGTAATTGCTTTGTTAGCTTCAGATGCATCAGCATTTATAAATGGTGCAAATATCAGTGTAGATGGCGGGTGGACAGCATGGTAGGTATTATTATTCAATCAAGAATGGGATCAGCACGTTTACCGGGGAAATCTTTAAGAAAAATACAAGGGGAACCATTATTACATTACTGTGTTGCCAGGGCAAAACTGTCTAAATATGCTGATGAACTAGTTGTAGCTACTACAATTAAACAAGAAGATGATAGTATTGAAGAATGGTGTTTAGCAAATGGGGTCGAATGTTTTCGAGGCAGTGAAGAAGATGTTTTAGATAGATATTATCAAGCTGCATCAAAATATGGGTTTCAAACTGTTGTAAGGCTTACTGCTGATAATCCTTTTATTGATCCCAAGCTGATTGACTTGCTAATTATAAGTTTTTTAGTTTATGACAATGATTATATTGGAATGGGAAATAATTGGCCTTATGGATTAGGTATTGAAGTTCTCACATTTGAGACATTAAAAAAGGTTTGGGAGGCGGCAACTTTAGAGCCCCATAGAGAACATGTGACCTTATATATAAAAGAAAATGCCGATTCTTTTAAAACGAAGAGAATACCATTAGACCGAAATTTGTCAAATATTAGGCTGACCGTTGATTACCAAAAAGATTTTGATAGAGCAGAGAAATTGCTTTGCGGTTTGTTAAGTAAATTCGGAATTAACTTTAGCTGGTACGAAGCAGTAAATTTATATAAAGAAATGAAATTTGATGAAAAAATATAAGATAAATGCATAACCGAAGCTGCAGCAGCATCGGATGAATGAGAGGCAGTTTGGATGCTGTAAGGGAATATTTGGCGAGAGTAGGGATGGAATGAGAATACTGCTTACTGCAATCGGAAAAAGGGTTCAGCTGATCAAACATTTAAAAAAATGTAATTATTTAGTGGGTGTTGATTCAGGGGAGCTGGCACCGGGCAGTTTTTTTGTTGATGCTTTTTTTTGTGTTCCGCCATATCATGAAGAGGGCTATATTGAAACATTGGTAGGTATTTGTATAAAAGAGAATATTGATATGCTGATTCCGTTGTATGAAAAAGAGTTTATGATCCTTGATGAAAATAGAGAAAGTTTCCGGGAGCACGGCACCTTATTACTGCTCAGCCATAGGGCGATTCTTGAGCTCTGTAATGATAAGTGGAATACATATACCTTTTTTAAGGATAATGGGATAAACACACCTATATCATATCTTAAGGAACAGCTTGTTGAAGCTGATCGGATTCCCATGGACTATCCGATAATTATAAAACCCAGAGACGGTATGGGAAGCAGGGGATTATGTAAGATATATGATGATGAACAATTGAAATATTATCTGAAGGGTGCAGAAAATTTGATAGTGCAGGAATTTATTAGCGGAACTGAATATACAATAGATGTGCTTTGTGATATTGAGGGCAATATTATTTCAATAGTACCGAGGCAGAGAATTGAAGTAAGGGCAGGAGAGGTTACCAAAAGTAGGACCGAAAGGAATGAAGCTATAATCCGGGAGACAGAAAAACTAGTGGCTAAAATGAACAGTATGGGGAATGGAATCAAAACTATAGGGCCAATGAATATTCAATGCATAGTTGAACCTGATGGTGATATTAATTTTATTGAAATAAACCCCAGGTTCGGCGGCGGTGTACCCCTCTCCTTTGAAGCGGGTGTAGATTATGGCGATATTTTAAACCGGATGGTATTAGGTGATACTATAGCACCTATGATTGGAGAATTTGAAGAGGTGATCATGCTCAGATTTGATGATGCGGTATTTATCAGATAGTGGGCGATTATATGATTAAGGCTATTTTATTTGATCTGGATGATACTTTATATAATGAAAGGGATTTTGTGTTTTCAGGATTCCTTGAAGTTGCCACATATTTGGGGCATAAGTACGATTTTAGTATTGATAAATTATATTCTGATATAATAGATATTTTTCAGGAATATGGTAGGGGTCGGATATTTAACATTTTATGTGAAAAGCACGGTTTTGATGAGGATATAAACCGATTGGTAGAGATATATAGGGATACAGAGCCGCAAATAAGCCTTTATGAAGATGCAGCTGCAATATTAAAAAAACTATACAATAAATATAAATTAGGCATAATCACAGACGGTAAGAGCAGTGTCCAATGGAATAAGATAAGGGCATTGGGGCTGGAGGAATATATGGACAGGATAATAGTAACAGATGATTATGGTCCGGAATTTTGGAAGCCCAGTGAAAAACCTTTTTTGGAAATGATAAATTATTTTGGCGGAGAACCTGATGAGTTTATGTATATAGGTGATAACCCGAACAAAGACTTTGTTGCGTGTAAGAGAATAGGTATGGGCACTGTTAGGATAATTCGGGGAATAGGGGATCATATGGGAACCTTTTTAAGCAGAGATTATGAGGCCGATTATATTATTTATTCACTGCTTGAGCTGGAGAAAATATTAAGTAATTTGAACTGTAAGGGATGATATGCTGAAGATATTTTATATATACAGCATTTATCAATATGGACATTCCGCAGAAAAAAGATTAGGAGACATCTAATGACAATGAGGGCGATAGTTTATGCTAATGGCTCATCTTCTATAGGATTAGGGCATGTTATGAGGACATTAGCTATAAGTAATGAATTAAAGAAAAGGGGTTTTGTTGTTGAATATATAACCGATAAAAGTGATGATACGGCTGTTCGTCTAATTAAAAGTTTCGGTTTTAATGTTATGGTAAAAGACAACATATTGGATTTTATTTCAAAAACAAAAACCCAAGCCTTCAAATATGACGCTGCTATAGTGGACAGTTATGATATTAACGAGTATGAACTAAATGGATTTTATAATATATCAAACAAGGTTGTTTA
>DUOC01000026.1 GCA_012839065.1 Thermoanaerobacterales bacterium
CTTGCTCATTTAGCCACTTTTCTACTGTGTCCAGATATAATGAATAGCTGGTAAGCCAGTTTATAGCCGGGAAGTGTCTGGAATAGGCTAAACTTGCATCCAAAGCCCAGAATACCTTAACAACCCTAAGGGTACCTTGTGTGACAGGTTCTGATAAGTCACCGCCCGGAGGTGAAACTGCACCTACTGCTGTAACTGCACCTTGACGATCTTCGCTGCCATTGCATATTACCTTACCCGCTCTTTCATAGAACTCAGCAAGCCTGGAAGTAAGATAAGCCGGATAACCTTCTTCACCGGGCATCTCTTCCAATCGCCCTGACATTTCACGTAGGGCTTCTGCCCATCTTGATGTAGAATCTGCCATCAGTGCGACACTGTAACCCATATCTCTGAAGTATTCTGCTATTGTAATCCCAGTATATACGGAAGCTTCACGGGCAGCAACAGGCATATTTGATGTGTTTGCAATTAGAACTGTACGTTTCATCAATGATTCACCGCTTTTGGGGTCCAAGAGTTCCGGGAACTCCAGCAAAACGTCTGTCATCTCATTACCGCGTTCGCCGCATCCTATATATACTACGATGTCAGCATCAGCCCATTTTGCCAACTGGTGCTGAACTACCGTTTTACCGCTGCCAAATGGCCCGGGGATACATGCTGTTCCACCTTTTGCTACCGGGAAGAAAGTATCAATAACCCTCTGGCCCGTTGACATAGGTTCATCAGGAGGCAGTTTAGTTTTATAAGGTCTGCCTAGACGTACAGGCCATTTTTGCAGCATCTGTATTTCTTTAAGCCCGGTGTCTGTCTTTATCTTTGCTATTGTATCTACAACTGTGAATTCCCCTTCTTTTATCTCTTCAATAACTCCTTCTATTCCGTGCGGTACCATAATTCTGTGTTCTACTACAACGGTTTCCTGAACTTTCCCTATTATATCTCCGCTTTTTACTTTATCACCTTTCTTAACTGTAGGCTTAAATTCCCATTTTTTGTTTCTATCTATAGAGGGGACTTCAATCCCCCTTGCAATAAATGCCCCCGATTTTTCTTCAATAAGGTTCAACGGCCTTTGTATACCATCAAAGATTCCTTCTATCATACCCGGAGCAAGCTCTACTCCTAAAGGCTCACCTGTACTTTCTACAGGGTCACCGGGGCTTAAACCGGCAGTTTCTTCATATACCTGTATATAAGCATTATCTTCGTGAATCTCGATGATTTCGCCGATAAGATGCATGGGTCCGACTCGTACAACGTCAAACATCCTTGCATTTTCAAGACCTTCTGCTATAACAAGGGGGCCAGAAACTTTAATTATCCTACCTTCCTTCAATTTCCTCTCCCTCGCTTTCAAAAAATATATCTACTCCTATAGCTTTTTCTACAGAGCTTCTTATATTCTGCATACCGATTCCCAAAGGACCCTGGTTGTTAGGAATTAATATAATTGATGGTAGTATATCATCTCCGAATTTGTCTATAGCCCCTTTAATTTGACTTGCTATTTGCTCTGTAATAAAAATTACGGCATAGTTCTCCCTGGCCATACTTTTTAGGGCCCTTTCCCCTTCATCAGGGGAAGATACGGGAAAGGTAGATAGCCCGAGGGCCTTGAAGGCCAGGACTGTATCTTTATCTCCGATAACACCTAATTTATACATAGACATCACGTAACCTTTCCCTTATTTTATCGGCAGGAACGTTATTGATTTTCCCTACCATTATTGTTCTGATGATCTTCCCTTCGTTTTCTTTAGCTTTAATATAGCCTATAATTGGTTCGACCCCTGATGTGGCATATTTACCTTTTTTTGACTTATTTAAAAGGAAATCATCCATCATTCTTTCTAAAATTGTAGTGCTGTTTGTATCCTCTAAAGACTGTATGCCTTCTGCTGCAATTTCCCCGTACCTGCCCATAAATAGTTTTTCGGTAAATGCACTTAATGGTTCATTATAGCTCTCGATAAACAAGGATTTTTCCAGGATCCCGTTATCAAGGAGGGCAGTTTCCAAGAATCTCACATCCCGACCCATTCGCCTGCATCTTACAAAAATATTAATATTAATAAGATCGATTTCCGTTTGTGCAATTTCTAAAGCAAACGCATGACCGGTCTCCAAAGCCATTTGGTAGATAGCTTTGAATAGGTGTTTATCAAGGATAATATCTATCCTTTGGGGGTCTTTTTGTAGTTCGAAATCAACTACCGCCTCTTCGGCAGCTTGTTTTAAAACTACCGGAAGATCCTTGTAGTCCATATCGCGGACTGCCCTTGCTATCTTTTCTATAGATACATTTCCTAAATCCATGGTGATCCCCTGGTAGTCATCTCCCAGATATTCACCCTTAATTAAGACTTTTAGGTTATGAAAATCATATTTTAATGTTGACATTCTAGTAAATAAAGGGTTTTTCGTTGATTCATCCACTACTTTATATGTTTTCTTCAGGTTGCTGTATATAATCTTTTCAAAGTCATATACACTTTCAGCATCCCCAAAGGAAATACCATAATCCGTCTCTCCCAAGACTTTAAGTGCATCCTGGGCTGTCGGGGCCTCCAGCATCCTTTCAAATGTGCTTTTTGAAAGCAGTTTTGTTTCTAGGGCCTTTACACGCCCAACGGCATACAGGTATGCATTTTTAGACATCGAGGTCCCCCCTTTTTATTCTCCGAAGAGGATTGCTGCTACTTTTGATTCTATTTCTTCTCTTTCAGTCCTTATAAGTGTCTCAAAGGAACCGTTGACCTCTACACCCCGCCTTTTTAGTATGAAGCCCCCTTGAATCCTTCTGGCTTCATTTGAAATTTTAAGGGCTGCTTTAATACCTTTTTTTGATAGGCGGTTGTTCAAGGTAGCTAATAGTTCAGGTTTAAATTTTTTGCGATCATTTGTTGATAAAATTATCTCTTCTTGACCTGTCTCAACAGCTTTTTCCATCATGTTGAGAATCATCTTTTCGTATTCTTTGCCTTCTAATTTATTGAGCCTTTCTAAAGTTTTTTCAAATGCTAAATCAATCATTTTTTGTTTAACTGCAAGCTGTTCTTTCCTCATATCAAGCTCTGTCATAGCAAGGGTTTTTCTTCTTGCTTCTTGAGCATCTTTTTGTGCCTTTTCATTTAATGTTTTCCTGTTTTCTGCTGCAGTTTTTTCTGCCTGTTCTGAAATTCGCTGTGCTTCCAGCTCAGCTTCTTTAATTATCTTATCGGCTTCACGTTTTGCGTCCTCGAGAATCTTCTCTTTAATTTTATCCAATCCTTCCATTTTGGCCACACTCCTATTAAATCTGGATTCCAAAAATCATTAGTATTGAAGCAAGCAGTGCCAAAACAGCGTAAGTTTCAACCATAGCAGCAAATGTAATACCTTTGGCAAGTTCTTCAGGCCTTTTAGCAACAATACCTATGCCAGCTGCAGCTGTTTTGCCTTGTGCAATAGCAGAAAGCAACCCTACAAATGCTATAGGAAGAGCAGCACTAAACAGCAATAACCCTTGATATGTGCTTATCTCTAAAAGTTGCCCCCCTATTAAACCTATTCTCTGCATTATTACAAACCCTGTCAGCAGACCATATATCCCTTGTGTGCCCGGCAGAGCTTGAAGGAGTAATGTTTGTCCAAACTTGTTGGGATCTTCTGTGACTACGCCTGAAGCGCTTTCTCCTGCCAAACCTACCCCTATAGCAGAGCCAATCCCTGGCATTAACACTGCAATAGCAGCTCCAAAAACTGCAAAAAATTGTCCTAAGCTGATTTCCATCTTAAATCTCCTCCCCATTTTCTAGATTAATATACCTAGTATTAATTCTAAAAGGATTAAATGCCCTACCGCCGCCTTCATAAAATTTACTGAAAAACTCTACATACTGAAGACGACTTGAATGGACATATGCTCCCAAAGCATTAATAGCTATATTAAACACGTGTCCAATCACCAAAATAAGCACCATAGCAATATATCCTATAATGTTGACTCCAACCAATTCAGCCATAGTATTTATTACAGTACCTATAACACCGGTTGCAAGCCCCAGTGCCAATACCCTAGAATATGATAAGACATCACTTAAATAGCCGGTGATATCATATAAGCTCATGACACCGGAAAGTAATTTTTGTATAGGGTTCTTTTGAGTCCTCCCTTGAGTCAATATAAGCCCTACCGCCCCAACTATGGCAACTATCTTCGCTGCTTGTGCGGTTCCGGGCAGTGCAAACATAATACATCCGGTAAGCAGTACGAGCCAGAAACCTTGGTCGAAGAGAGCAGAAAGCAGGTCTCCGTCTTTAATGTTTATATACGCTTTCAATATTAATCCCGTATATATCTGGATTAGCCCTAATATAAAACTAAATACCAGAAGCGACATAGGGTCTTCTATTGGGTTTATCCAAATTGGTGGGAGTGGTATTAAGCCTCCAAACCAACCACCGAATATTGCTCCCCATATTAATGTGGATATACCGCCTAAAAGTAAAAGCTCGAGCAGTTTCTTAGCCATCCCTTTAGGTTTTATCTTCTTTATAGCCAAAAACGAAGCTAATGCTAATAATATCCCGTATCCTGCATCACTTACCATCATTCCAAAAAATATGAAGAAAAAGGGTGCCATAAATATATTCGGGTCAATATCCTTCCGGGGATCCGGTAAGCTGTAAAGTTCTGTTATCATTTCATAAGGTTCAACCAATCTAGGATTTTTAAGTACAACAGGTACATCTTCTTCATCTTCGGGATCAGCTACAGTTATACTTATACCTTCCACTTTGTCATTTAAAACCTTTAAGCATTTATCCAAATTTGGCTCGGGAATCCACGCTTCCATATAAAAAGACTGTTTTGTTTTACCTGCAGCCATATAAGCATCTTTTCTTGCTTTAAGCACAGTATAGTAATCAAAGACCAATTCCAGCTTTTCCTTGTATTCTATCAAGCTCGTTGCTGTTTCTTCTACTTCTTTTCTACGCTGATCTAGTTGGACAAGTTTTTGTTCGGCGTTTTGTATTGCTTCTTTAGGCGTTCCAACCAGCTTTGGCAGATCTATTTTGCTCCAACCGTTATTTTTTAATATTTCCATAACAGATGATTCTACATCTTTATGGTATACAATAAGAACATTAACTGTTTCTCTGTCTTTGCTGACTACCTCAACAGAACAAGCTGGAACAGCCATCTTCATACCATCTATCAGCTCTTCGAAACCTTTTGAAGGTAAAACGCCTGTAAGCAAAACTACTTTTTTTGAAGCGCCTATATCTTCAATTGGTATTTGAAGATTTTCCCATGGCTCTAATGCAGATATTGTATTATGAAGCTTCATTTCTTCGCTTCTGATTTCGTTTAGCGCCCCATCAAGCATTCTGCATTTATTAACTACTTCCCATACTGTCTCGTCTTTTGCAAGGCTTGCAATTTCTTCTTCTTTGAATACAGGTTTGTCAGCAAACATAGGTTTTTTAGTCTTGTCATACGTGGATAAAAAATTAAGTGCAAAACTTAATTCATCCAAGTCTCTTTCGAGCGTGTCCCGTTCTTTTACTTTGGCTTCCCCTTCAAAAACCTCTTCCCATTCTTTTTCAGGGATCTTTTCTTTAATGTCTATTAACTCTGTACAACCCATTTCTTGAAGGAGCCTCATTATTTTATCTTTGTCTTCTTGGAGAGCAAGAATCGAAATTTTTTTGATTTCAACTATTGCCATCGGTCGTCACGATCCTCTCCATTATAAAATTAACTGCCTTATCCATATTTGCTAGTGCCTGGTCCTCCAGGGCTTTGAATTTTTGTTCATAGACTTTTTTGACCTCTTTACCTTCTTTTAAACTGTCTTCTTCGGCTTTTTTAATCAAACTAATCCTTTCCTGTTCCCCTTCTTTAACTGCTTGCGTTATTATAGCTTCTGCTTTGTCCTTTGCTTCTTTAATAATCTGGGCAGCTCTTTTTTGAGCTTCCGCCCGTATTTCTTCGGCTTGTTTTTCAGCTTCTTTAATGGCTTTAATCTCTTCTAAGGTCAACGCTTCCTCACCACCTTATCACTTCAATTGCAGTTGCTTGAGAATTTTAAAAAGTTCGGAAAGAGTTCTAATACCCTTGCCAAAAAGTATAATTTAATTCTAAGGGTTATTTCTGCTTTATGGGCAAACCTTTATACCTATTTTCCCCTTTTATTTTTTCTTACAATTAATAATTGATAAGCGCTTCTATAGCCTGATATAATTGCTAGAATAATACAGGCAGAAAGTATAAGAGGATGTGTCCCATATCGTTCATCTAAGAATCTGCCAATATATATAGCGCCTATAAGTGGTAATCCTATTGACAGACCTAGCATGCCTAATACTGATAAACCGTGAAACCCTTTCATAATTGATCCCGCTTTCATTTTAATTATTATCATTATACATCATGGAAATTTACATTTCAATTATATTAGAAGCGGGAATTTGTTTTATAAAAGCGCCCCCTTTAAGGGGGGCATAGAAAAACTGCTGCCAGCCGCAAATCAATTAATAAAATTTAAATTTATCTATATTAATATTTCTATAAAATATGGCATAGTTATGGTAGGAAAGTTATTGCTAAGCTTACTACAATTCCAGAGAATATTAGAACTATTATACAATACCCCATTATATCTCTCGCACCCAAGCCTGCAATTCCCAGTGCGGGTAGTGCCCAGAACGGCTGGATCATGTTTGTCCATGCATCACCCCAGGCAACTGCCATTACAGTCCTTGCCGGATCAGCACCTAGTTCTAATGCTGAACGCACCATTATTGGTCCTTGAACTGCCCACTGGCTTCCACCGGACGGAATAAAGAAGTTAACCAATCCAGCACTCATGAATGTATAGAACGGGAAAGTAAGCGGTGTAGAAATACTTACGAACCAGTTAGACATAACTGCAGCAAGTCCTGAATCAGTCATCATTCCCATTATACCAGCATAGAACGGGAACTGCAACACTATTCCTCCTGCGCCCTTTATAGCCTCATCCATTGCATCGATGTAATTTCTGGGTGTTCCGTGTAGGATAATACCAAGCATCATAAATATAAAGTTAACTATATTAAGGTTAAGAGCAAATCCTTTAGTAGCAAAATAATATATTAAATATACGATTCCTGCTATACCAGTTAACTGTGATAATACCGGGCTGTTTTCCAATCTATCTGCTGGTGTATCCATTTTTCTTACCTTTTCTTCTTCTTCTACCAGCAATGAAGGATCAATCTCGACTATTTCTTCTTCAGGCGGTATCATCATCTTATTTACAAAGCCGAGTCCAAATATTATTACAAATGATGCAATCAGGTTCCAAGGAGCAAACAGAGTCTGGCTCGTTGGAACAATTCCGATAAGGTCTTGTAAGAAGTGACCCTCTGTTGCCACCTGTAGAGGTGCGGAACCTGATATTCCTGCGTGCCATACGACGAATCCGGAGTAGGCACTTGCAATAAGCAGTCTATAGTCAATGCCCTTATTGTTTTTAGCTATTTCTTTTGCCAACAGTGCACCTATAACAAGTCCAAAACCCCAGTTTATCCAGCTGCCCAATGCGGCAACAAAGGAAGTCAGAATAATTGCATGGGCATGCCCCTTTATAGATGTAGCAATTTTCTTTATCAGCTTTTCAAACGGTGGACTTGTTGCTAATGTGTGCCCTGTGACGAGTACAAGTACCATCTGCATAGCAAATGCTAATAGGCTCCAGAATCCATCACCCCAGAATATTACCATTTCCATTGGTGTGCACTTGGTAATACCTATACCCATAATAAATACGACTATTGTCAGTATAATAGCAAAAAGGAGTGGGTCGGGAAGATACCTTTCCACTACTCTAACCAAAAACCGGCTTAACTTTTGCATTTAGTTTCGCCTCCCATATTTTTTTGGCTGGCAGCAGGACTTCCCTTACAAATTATTTATTTATAGAGCATATTTAGTTTTTAGACTTCCATCTCTTTAAGGTTTTCATCTATTATAAGCTCTGCTCCTGTAGCATTTTGAACATCTTCAACTGTAAAGCCAGGGCCTATTTCTTTTAATACAAGCCCTTTATCGGTTACTTCAATTACACCCATTTCTGTTACTATTAAATCTACTACACCTCTACCCGTGAGAGGAAGTGTGCATTCCTTCAGAATCTTGTGTGCGCCACCTTTTGCAGTGTGCTCCATTGCAACTATGCAGCGTTTAGCGCCTGTTACCAAATCCATGGCGCCGCCCATTCCAGGCACCATCTTGCCAGGTATCATCCAGTTGGCAAGGTTTCCTTTTTCATCTACTTCAAGTGCGCCTAATACGGTTGCAGCAACATGGCCACCTCTAATAATAGCAAAGGATTCAGCACTATCGAAAAATGCGCCGCCCGGCTTGATTGTTACAGGGGCTGCACCTGCATTTACTATATCAGGATCTTCTTGCCCCGGTTCTGGTGCAGGACCTAAGTTTACGAACCCATTTTCAGATTGGAGTATAACTTCCACGTCTTCAGGTATAAAATCAGCTACCATTGTAGGCATACCAATACCCAAGTTTACTACATCACCATCTTTTAACTCTTTTGCTACTCTTTTTGCTATTAATTCTCTTCTTTGCTTCTTATCCATTATTTATCCCCCCTAACTATCATGTCTACATAAATACCGGGAGTCATTACTGCATCAGGATCAATTTCGCCGATTTCAACAATCTCATCTACTTCTGCTATAACAAAATCGGCTGCAGTAGCCATCATTGGGTTAAAGTTTCTGGCTGATTTGCTGTAAATCAAGTTTCCGGCTCTATCTGCTTTCTTCGCCTTTAATAAGGCAACATCTGCCTTTAGTGGTAATTCAAGGAGATATTCCTTACCATTTACTTCTAGCTTTTTCTTACCTTGTTCAACAATTGTTCCAATCCCTACTGGTGTTAGGAATCCTCCTAACCCTGCTCCCCCTGCCCTAATACTTTCTGCAAGGGTTCCTTGTGGAACCAGTTCAACTTCTGTTTCTCCTTCATTCATTTGTCTCCCTGTTTCAGGGTTTGTACCAATGTGGGATGCAATAAGCTTTTTAATTTGTTTTTTAATTATTAATTTACCTATACCCTTGTCCGGAAAGGCTGTGTCATTTGCAATTACCGTGAGATCTTTTACTCCTTTTTCAACAAGCCCATCTACTATGGCTTCAGGAGTACCTACACCTAAGAAACCACCTATCATCACAGTCATTCCATCGTTTACTTTTTCAAGAGCATCTTTCAAGCTTTTTTCTTTATCCACATTTACACCTCCATTTTAAATTAGATATATTTTTACTTGCACTTTTATTGTTATTGCAAAATTAATGCCAAATATTATTATCTCTCTTTCAAATCTCCATATCCCTTATCATGATTGCAGTAGGCGAGTTGTCTGAATTTTATTAAAAATATTACAATTATCATTTTGATGTGGCAATGCATCGCTACACGATGTATGCATGCATCAGGGTTGTTGTAATGCACAAATCTAGCAAATTCGACCATTTTTTCTATTTGATGTTATAATGCATCTGTGCTATATCAAATTAAATAATATGTTCTGTTATATATTAGAATCCAACACTTTAAATCCTGTCAGTTATTTATACCGTATTTTTGCGCCTTCCTAACGACTGTTGACTGATCCACTTGAAGAACCTCTGCCGCTTTTCTGGTAGTTTTAAATTTTCGAAGTGCTTTAAAGATTAAAGCCTTTTCGACTTTTTCCACCGCTTCTTTTAATGGTAAAATATCCTCAATATAATAATTCATATCTTTTAGCTCTTTGTGTTTAGTTCTTATAGAAGCAGGCAGATCTTCTATTTGTATTATATCATCCGTTACCATAACTATAAGCCTTTCAATGACATTCTCAAGTTCGCGGACATTGCCCGGCCAAGGCCAATCTGTTAAATAATCAACGGCTTTCGATGATATCTTCTTATTCTGCCCATATTTTAAGTTATATTTATTCATAAAATGTAATATCAAATGAGGTATATCCTCTTTACGTTCTCTTAACGGTGGGATATAAATTGGTACTACATTTAATCTATAGTAAAGATCTTCTCTAAAGGTTCCTTCCTTGACCATTAGCTCAAGGTCTTTATTAGTAGCTGCTATTATACGCACATCCAACTTTACGGCTTCACTACCTCCGACCCTTATTACCTCTTTATCTTGGATAACTCTCAAAAGTTTTGGTTGAAGATGAAAAGGCAGTTCACCAATCTCATTTAAGAATATAGTGCCTTTTTCGGCCAGCTCGAACATTCCTTGTCTTCCTGTAGTGTTGGCACCGGTAAATGCACCTTTTTCATATCCAAAAAGTTCTGATTCCAAAAGGGTTTCAGGTATTGCTGCACAGTTAACTTTAATAAATGGGCCTTCCCCCCGTGCACTAGCCTTGTGTATTGCACCTGCTATAACATCTTTGCCTACACCTGATTCACCTGTTATCATAACCGTTGAATCAACCTTTGCAACCCTTGCAGCAATCTCAAGGATATTTTTCATTTCGCTGCTGTAGGCTATTATTTCGTCAAAAGCAAAGCCAACATTTCTAAGTTCTTTAAGTTCCAGCTCATACTTCTCTGTTAGTTCTTTCGTTTCCTCAAGCTGTTTTCTGAGATTGTTAAGCTCTGTTATATCCCTTACATTTGTTACTACGCGAACAATTTCTCCTTTTTCATTAAATACGGGATTTCCTGTAATAAGAACCCTTTTACCGGTCTTAATGTCATGCATTATCGTTACCGGTTCTTTTTCTTCAAGAACTAGGCTTGTTACTGATTGAGAATACATACCCTTATCAACTAATTCTTCTACCGTTCTCCCAATAACTTCTTCTGCTTTTATTCCCGTAATCCTTTCATATGCACTGTTAACCCTTATTGTAATGCCTTTGCCATCAGTAATGTAAAAACCGTCATAAGATGATTCTATAATCGCATTCAACTCTTTATTAAGGCGTTTTACTTCCTGCAGATCCCGATAATAGCATCTAATAAGATTTGCTCTCGTAAGCATGCCTACAACTTTGCCTTCATTATTTAGAACGGGTAGAGTCTTTACGGGACAGTCCCAAGCCTTTCCTATAGAATAATTCTCATTTAATGTCACAACATCAGTTATCATGATGTTTGCTATTGGAAAATCGTATTCAGCTCTGTTTGCATAAGCACTTATTACATGTTTTCTTGTAATAAGACCTAAAAGATTTTTATCGTTGCCAACTATCGGAATACCTTCAACATCATTATGTTTTATAAATATCCGTGCTGCTGCCATGATTGAGTCCTCGGGCTTTAGTGTGATGGGATCCTTCATCATTATATCTTTTATCATTATACCCCTCCCCCCAGCCTCTTACACAGTATATGGCAGATAATCCACAGGTCTCTCTTTAATTATTCCATAATAGTATAATAAGGATTTATAAATCCTTTCAGAAGCATATCCGTCACCATAAGGATTTACAGCCTCAGCCATTTTATTATATTCTCTATCATTAACTATAAGTTTTTTTGCTTCTCTATATATTATGTCCTGTGATGTACCTACTATTCTTACAGTCCCGGCTTCTACACCTTCCGGTCGTTCTGTAACATCCCTTAATACTAAAACAGGCTTGCCTAAAGCTGGAGCCTCTTCTTGGAGACCGCCAGAATCTGTTAAGAGAAAATGAGACCTGTTCATTAAGTTGTGCATATCTCGAGTATCAAGGGGATCTATAAGATGGATCCTATCATTTCCATTCAATATCGGAAAAACTATACTCCTCACTGAAGGATTATAATGCACAGGATATATTATCTCCAAATTTGTAAATTCTTCTGCAAGCCGCTTAATGGTTTTACAAATATTTTTAAGGGGTTGTCCGATATTTTCTCTACGATGAGCCGTTACTAAAATAACCTTCTTGTTTATATAATCAATATCATTCAATAAAGCAGTAGAAAAAGTGTAATCCTTTTTTACGGTTACTTTTAAAGCATCTATGACAGTGTTACCCGTTATAAAAATTGTATCAGGGCTGACCCCTTCTCGCAAAAGATTTTGCTTTGCCTTTTTTGTCGGTGCAAAATGTATATCTGCAAGGCTTCCTGCAAGTTTTCTGTTTATTTCTTCTGGAAAAGGAAACCACTTATTGTCCGTTCTTAAACCCGCTTCTACATGTCCCACCCGTTTCCCTCTATAAAATGATGCAAGTGCTGCGGCAAATGTTGTCGTTGTATCGCCATGAACTAAGATGATGTCCGGGTTTTCCTGGATTATAACCTTTTCTATGCCTTTTAAAGCTTTTATAGTAATATCTGATAAGGTTTGTTTTTCTTCCATTATATTCAAATCGTATTCAGGTTTAATATTAAAAAGGCTCAACACTTGATCTAACATTTCTCTATGTTGAGCTGTAACTGCTACTTTACATCCTATTTCTTTGCTTTTATTTAAAATTTTAATAAGCGGTGCCATTTTAATTGCTTCGGGTCTTGTTCCAAAAACAGCCAATGCCTTTAACTTCATATTTTTAACCACCTTATTATATATCATTATACATCTGATTGTCTCGAATGTCTTATATCGGTAATGCCCAACTGGCGCCCTGTTACTATAAGGAGTATAATTAATGCTATCAAGATAAAACCTGCTTGAAGCAGCCCCATTTCAGCAAGAGCTATAGCGCTCATTCCAAAAACAGCACTTATGGAATACATTATAAGCACCGTTTGTTTTTGGGTAAACCCAATGGCAAGCAGTCTATGATGAATATGATCTTTATCGGCCTGCATAATCGGGTAACCGTTAACAAACCTTCTCAAAATAGCAAAAGCTGTATCCATTATGGGAAGCCCCAGTGCAAGAATGGGAACTACAAGCGCTATTACAGTAGCACTCTTTACAGCACCTACTACAGATATGGCGGCAAGGGTGTAACCTAAAAACATCGCTCCCGTATCTCCCATGAAAATTTTAGCTGGATTAAAATTATGCGGGAGAAAACCCAAAGCTCCACCTGCGAGAGCCGCCGTTAAAACTACAACAGAACTTAACCCTTCACATAGTGCCATAACCATTAGAGTAAAAGAGGCTATAGACGATATCCCTGCAGCAAGTCCATCCAAACCATCTATAAAATTTAGAGTATTGGTTATACCTACTACCCAAAATATGGTTATAGGTATACTTAATTTACCTAAATAAAACATACCCCCAAAAGGGTTAGTCACCCATTCTACTTTTATACCAAAACAAACTAATATAGCTGCAGCTACAATCTGTCCTATCAACTTTATTTTTGGGGATAGGTCGTATAAATCATCAAATATACCCAAGATTACAATTACAGTGCTGCCAATAAGAATGCCTATAGTATTTAGATTTAAAGGTACTGTAATTAATAAGGTTATTACAAAAGCTGCATATATTGCAAGCCCGCCGATCCTTGGTATGGGTTTGGTATGAACCCTTCTCTCATCATTTGGTATGTCCACAGCACCTATTTTCCATGCAAATTCTTTAACTAGAGGCGTCATAATATATGAAATAGCAAAACCAATTATTAAGGAATATATATATGTTTTCATATTGTAAACTACACCTCATTTTATGTAATTAATTAAAGCCTATTTATTCAGAGCTTAAAACTTATAATTAATTTTATAACAAGGTGGACAGTTTGTCAATTAGCCCATCTGCTCATACAATCCAATTTTACGCCGGCTTCCTTCAATAAACTAAGTGAAAGTTCATCTGGATATTCTCCCTCATACACAATCCTGCTTACACCCGCATTTATTAGCATTTTAGCACACAAGCTGCAGGGTTGAGTAGTACAGTATAATGTTGCGCCTTTAATGCTTATGCCCATCACTGCAGCTTGAATAATTGCATTCTGTTCGGCATGGGTACCTCTGCATAATTCATGTCTTTCTCCCGAGGGGATATTCCCCTCCCCCCTGATACATCCTACTTCTTCACAATGCTTCAGTCCTGCCGGTGCCCCATTGTATCCAGTTGTCAC
>DUOC01000027.1 GCA_012839065.1 Thermoanaerobacterales bacterium
ATACATATAGCACTATTAAAAGCAAAATCGACTTTCATAATACTATTTGTTAATTCATAAATATGTATAGTAACAGAATTGAAGGATAGAATACTAAATAAAATCTTTTTAAAGAGGTGGTGCGGTGTTTAAACGTAAAACTTTTTTATTTATTTCTATAGCCATTGTTATTATTGTTCAAATTTCGTCTGTAAATTATTCTTTAGCAGCAAAAGAGTATAAAGAGATAGTTTTGAATGTTCCTTCTTTACAATTGGAATTGGTAAAAGATGGTGTTCCAATAAAAACATATCCGGTAGCGGTAGGAAAAACAATAAGCCAAACACCTATAGGAAAGTTTAAAATTATAAGTAAAGTAGTAAACCCAACTTGGCATCCTAAGGACAAACCCCCTGTTCCATCAGGGCCTGACAATCCATTAGGTTATAGATGGCTTGGATTCCATGAGGGGTATGGAATCCATGGTAATAACAACCCTAAATCTATCGGCACTTTTGTATCATTAGGGTGTATCAGGCTGCACAACAAAGACATTGAAGAACTTTTTAATCTGGTTAATATAGGAGATTCTGTGACGATTAAATACGATACAATGATAGTAAAACAGACTGCTAATGGAGAAAAATATTTAGAAATCTATCCGGATGTATACAATTTAGGTGTTAACAAGAAAGACAATATTTTTAAAAAACTTAAAGAAGAAGAAATAGATATTGAATCTGAAAGGTTAAACCGGTTGTTAAACGGTGTTAACAGGGGAAAAATATTACTTTCACCAGGGTATAGGTTGATTTTTAATGGCGAAACAATAACTGCTTCAGGTTTAGTTTTCGATAATGATATTTATTTCAAATATGAGATAATAGAATATCTATTGAAAGATAAGATTTATTTTAATATTGAAGATGAGAATGTATTAGTTGGAAACGGTCATATAATCCCGACAAGAGAAATCGATGGGATGATACATATATCTATAAAGCATTTAGCAGAATTTTTGGGTGCTGATTTGCAGATAAGTTCCAGGGAAGAAAAGATTGAACTTGTTATCAACGGTATGGTTTTCTTAAATGATTCTTTTCTTACTAGTGATATATTTATATCAAATAATGAAGTTTATCTGCCTCTACGTTTATTGGCAAATACTTTAGGGTGTGAAGTGTATTGGGATACACAAAAGAATAAAGCAGTTATAGGTGAAACTGAAATAAAAGGAATTCTTTCCAGAGGCAGGACTTATATTCATATATCAGAAGCAGAGAAGATATTCAATATTAAAGTATTTTTAGACAAAGAGAAAAATAAGGTATTAATTAGTTCTCCCAATTGTTTTATTGAAGGTGAACCGGCAGGTTTTTCGATATTTTTCCTCGGAGAAAAACCATTTTTGCCTTTAAGGGCTCTTGCAGCAATACTTGGCTATGATGTTGGATGGCATGATGGGAGAGCCTATGTAAATAATGAAGAGGTTTCTATATATCTTAATAATGGGAGATCATATATAAGTATAGAAGATGCAGTGTCATTGTTTGATATATATATTGAATGGGACGATATTCAAAGACTAAATATTGTAATAAACAAAAGACAGGATTAAACTGTCTTTTTTTTATTGTAAAAGGTATTTGAGAAATTCTATAGAATAAATATCATAAATAATCAATTCCCTGAAACTATTTTAAAAGAGCTTACAATAAGGGGGGATTACCTCTGTGGAATATAATGAGAAAGACATAATAGAAAAATGTAAACTTGGCGATAATAACGCCTTTGAAATTCTTATAAAGAATTACGACAAAAAAGTATATAATATGATTTACAGGATTATGGGCAATAAAGAAGATGCCCTTGATTTAACTCAGGAAGTTTTTATAAAAGTATACAAAGGTATTAGCACCTTTAGGGGGGATTCATCTTTTTCTACATGGCTTTACCGCTTGGCTACAAATACATGCTTCGATGAGAACAGAAAAAAGAAGAACAAAAAAACACATTCTCTTGATAAACCTATCGAGACTGAGTATGGTGAATTTAAACGGGATTTGCGTGATGATACATATAATCCGGATGAAATGCTGATAAAAAAGGAAATACAAAACCTTGTACAAAAAGCAATATCTATGCTTCCTGAAGAGCAGCGGGTAATGATTGTACTTAGGGATATACAGGGTTTTACCTATAAAGAAATATCTGAAATACTTCAATGTTCTATGGGAACTGTAAAATCGAGAATAAGCAGGGGAAGACTGGCTCTTAAAAATATCCTAGAGTCTTTAGAGGAACCTTTTTTTAAAAATTACGTCTAAACTCGATGAAGGGAGGGTATATTTGTGAATTGTGAAGAGTTCGAAGGTTATATTTCCTTGTATATAGATGATGAAATTGATGACGATTCAAGAATTTCTTTTAAAAACCACATGGAACAATGTAAAGAGTGCGAACAAAAATATCAAAAAGTTTTTGAGACTGTATCCCTCTGTAGAGATTTAGAGGAATTTGAACTTCCTGATGAATTTGCGAGTGCAATTATTAAAAAAGTTAAAAGAGAGTCTCCCCTAAAAAGCTTATTTAGATCATTTACAGTAAAAAAATTTTATGAAAAAGGTATGTGGAAAGCAGTTGCCAGTACTGCTGCTATAATAGTTTTTATCTTGATAGTGGTCAGCAACTCAAACTTATTAAATTATAAAGCAGATGGTTCGTCTGAAGCACAAGAAGATATTGGGATTCTATCAGAAGGAGCTCTTCCAAGTGAAAATACCCAATATTATACAGATAACGTTGTGGAATCAGCTCAAGAACCAGGTATAATTAAACGTTCTATGCCCTTCGAGAAAGAGGAAGAACTTTTAAATAATATGGACTTATCTAATCCGAACAAGAAACTTATTAGGAGGGCTGCTGTTCAATTAGAAGTAGAGAAACTGGACGAAAAATTTAATGAAATATTCCAAACAGTAGAATCAAAAGGTGGTTATGTGGAAAACTCAACTGTTTGGACATCAACAACTACTACTGGCCCACAAAAAATGTCGAATCTTATTTTACGAGTACCCGAACAAAGATTTGATGAGATATTATTTTTTATTGAGAAAATGGGGGACATAAAGTCAAAAAGTATTATCGGGGATGATAAGACCCTAGAATATATAGACCTTCAAGCAAGGATGAGAAATATGGAGCTGCAGGAACAAAAGCTCCTGGGAATATTGGATAAAGCATCAAATGTCCAAGAGATCCTTGAAATCATGAGAGAGGTAAGCAGTATAAGATCAGAAATAGAGTCTATGACTGCTCAACTTAAGAACTGGGATAATCTAGTTCAATATTCAACTATTAATTTAGACATGTCTGAGATAACTTCTTCTAAGAAGGGGATAAATACAAAAAGTTATGAAGGCTTATTAGGGAAAGTTTCGGAAGCTTTTATTTTAAGTGTGAATAAGCTAATTGATATTGGAGCATTAGTATTAATATATATAGGCTCTATTGTTCCGATAATTCTTTTAATTGCTGTTATTATTGCAATTATATTTATATTATACAGAGTATTAACTTATAGAGAACAGAAATAATAATGTTTATGTAAAATCAATGTAGGGTTGGGTAGGGAGGGTATATATTAATGGGTATCAAAAATAACAAGTTAATACTGCTTGTAATGGTTATTTTAGTAGTATTGTTTTTCTTTTTATTTAAAATTAATGTTACTGAAGGAATGCCTGTACCTGATGATTATGATATGATCGAAACCGATGGTGGAAGCAAAACAAGTGAAGAACCGCCAATAAAACAAGAACCTGAATATGAGGAAATAATACTAACGGGGGAGGGTAAAGTAAGATTAATTCCTGAATTTGCAAATTTGTATATAAATATTACTACAAGCGGCGAGAGTGGAGATGAAGCTCAGAAAGAAAATAACTGGATATTTGACAAAATGATTAAAAAGTTGAAAGATATGGGAGTTGAATATAGTGATCTTGAGACATTAAAATTTGTACTCCAACCGGTTAGTGCAAATAATGAGAAAACGGCTTTTATATTAAGTAACGATTTTAAATTTAAAATAGAAAAGATAGATAATTTTACGGAAATTATAGATACAATATTATCATCAGGGATTAGTTCTATTATTAAGGTTGAATTTGGAATAAATAATACGGAAGAAGTACGACATGAGGCGATAGCAAGGTCAGTAAACCATGCAGATGAGAAAGCAGGAGCCATTTCAAAAATCATGGGGAAAAAACTTTTAAAAACTGAGATTATCAAGTATGATGATAATTTAGATGAATTAGATGTAAGGGAATATGTTATAAATACTTCCGGAACAGAATATATGGCTGAAACGAAAATTTTCCCGGGCAATATTACAATCAATTGTACAGTGGAGATTAAATATAAATACTGACAAGGTTTAATAACATATAGAAGCGAACCATAATTGGTCGCTTTTTTATTTTTTAGAAGGTTTTTTACGTAATATGATGAAATAATATAAAGAGGGAGGAATTGCAATGACGGATAAGCTAATACTTATAGATGGCAACAGCCTTTTTCATCGTGCATTTTATGCTCTGCCTATTTTGAAGACGTCTAACGGTATTTACACAAATGCAGTATATGGTTTTACGACAATGCTTTTAAGATTACTGGAGGAAGAAACTCCTGATTATATTATTACAGCTTTAGATAGAAAAGAACCTACTTTTAGACATAAGGAGTATTCTGAATATAAAGGACATAGGGCTAAAACTCCTGATGAGTTGAATTCTCAATTTCCTATATTAAAGAAATTGCTGTCGGCTTTTAATATCAATATTCTTGAAGCGGAAGGATATGAAGCTGATGATATTATAGGAACTATTTCTCGACAAGCTGGGGATATGGGAATTAAAACTTTAATAGTTACAGGAGATAAGGATGCTCTGCAGTTAGTATCACCTTATACAAAGGTCCTACTTACCAAAAAAGGCATATCGGAACTGGAACTGTATGATGAAGAGAAAATCCTTGAAAAATACGGGGTTTCACCTGAAAGACTTGTTGATGTTAAAGGCCTAATGGGAGATCCTTCAGATAACATTCCTGGGGTTCCTAATATAGGGGAAAAGACGGCAATAAAATTGATAAAACAATTTGGCAGTTTCGAAAATGTATTTAACAATATTGGAGAATTAAAAGGGAAGCTAAAAGAAAATCTTGAAAAATACAAAGAACAGGCTTTCATGAGCAGAAAACTTGCCAAGATTTATACAGATGTACCGGTAGAATTTGATTTGGAGAAATCAAAATATCGTGAAAAGAACTACGAAGAGACAATTAAGCTTTTTAAAGAGTTAGAATTTTTAAGCATTATAGACAGAATAGAATTACCAAGTGCTAATAAAGATGTAATAAAATTTAAAACACTTAAAAATATACAAGAAATCGAAAATGCATTGCAGCTAATCAAAAAAAAAGGGATTATGGCTGTCAGCTTTGAAACAGAAAAATTAAGCATCACAGAAAAAACAATTCTGGGCATGTCTTTTGGCAGTGACGAGCAAAATATATATTTTGTAAGCGGAGACACTTTAGCAAAAACATGGGATATATTTCGCAGTGTTTTTGAAGATCAAAATGTAAAGAAAATATGTCATGATGCAAAAGAAATATATATTTTATTAAATAATGAAGGGATTAAGCTTAATGGTCTAGAGATGGATATAATGATAGGTGCATATCTTTTAGATCCTTCTAAAACAAGTTATTCTTTAGAGAAGTTATCTTTGGAGTTTTTAAATTATTATATTCAAGACAAACCAGAAGAATTGGAGTATAATTCTTGTGTAAAAACAAAAATCCAAATAAAATTGAAGGAGACAATTTTATCAAAATTAAAAGATGCAGAGATGCTGATGCTTTTTGAAGAAGTTGAGATGCCATTAATCAAAGTTCTGGCTGAAATGGAGCTAGAAGGGATTAAGGTTGATGTGGAAGAACTAGAAATATTGTCTAAAGATTTTGGGGAACGGCTCAATATTTTGAGCTCTAAAATCTATGACTTAGCGGGATTAGAATTTAATATTAATTCCCCTAAGCAGTTAGGTGAAGTTTTATTTGAGAAATTAGGTCTGCCGGTAATTAAAAAAACGAAAACAGGCTATTCTACAGATGCCGAAGTTTTAAACAAGTTAAAAAATCATCACGAAATAGCGAAGCTTGTTCTAGAATATAGGTCTATAATGAAATTGAAGTCTACTTATGTAGATGGTCTTATTTCTATAGTAAATAAAGATACGCATAAGGTGCATACCAGTTTTAACCAAACGATAACAACAACAGGCAGATTAAGCAGCACAGAACCAAATTTACAGAACATTCCCGTAAGATTTGAATTGGGCAGGGAAATCAGAAAAGTGTTCAAACCTGAAAACGATGGAAACTATCTTCTTTCAGCTGATTACTCACAGATTGAGCTAAGGGTCCTTGCTCATATTTCAGGGGATGAAAACCTTATTAATGCTTTTATTAATGGCGAAGACATTCATGCAAATACTGCTTCAAAGGTTTTTGATGTAAAATTAGAAGATGTAACTCCAGCCATGAGAGATAAAGCAAAAGCTGTAAATTTTGGTATAGTTTATGGTATAAGCGACTATGGGCTATCACAGGATCTGGGGATTAGCAGAAAAGAAGCACAGCAATATATAGATAATTATTTTAAGAAATATCCGGGAGTTATGGATTATATTAGAGAAACAATTAAAAAAGCCAGTATTCAAGGCTATGTTGCTACTATTATGAATAGAAGAAGATATTTACCTGATCTTCACAGCAAAAATAGAAACATAAGATCATTTGCAGAGAGGACCGCCATAAACACCCCCATACAGGGGAGTGCCGCAGATATAATTAAAATTGCAATGAATAAAATCTATAAAAGCTTAAAAAAGGAAAAATTACGTGCTAAAATGATATTGCAGGTCCATGACGAGCTAATATTTGATGTCCCTGCTGATGAGTTATCGCTAGCCGGAAATATAATAAAAAGGGAAATGGAAGGAGCATATCCTTTAAGTGTGCCCCTAAAAGTCGATCTGAAAAAGGGACATAATTGGTATGAAATGGTTGAATTTAGGGGGTGATGAACTTCAGAGTTATAGGGCTTACTGGCGGAATTGCCAGCGGTAAAAGTTATGTTTCAAGTATTCTAAGGCAGCTTGGTGCATTTGTTATAGACGCAGATTTAGTTTCACGTGAGATAATCGAACCTGGAAGTGAAGCATGGGAAGAAATCGTAAAATATTTTGGCCATGGTATTCTCAAAGAAGACGGGGCTATTGATAGGAAAGCTCTAGGTGATATTGTTTTTTCAGATGAAGAGAAATTAGCGTTGTTGAATAACATTACCCATCCTAAGATAATTCGAAAGATCGAGGAAATGATACATGCAGAGGAGGCAAACAATAGCAAGGTAATTGTCATTGATGCAGCTTTATTGATCGAACTTGGGATGCAGGATATGGTAGATGAAGTATGGATGGTATACGTTGATGAAAAAACACAGATAGAAAGGCTTTTAAGGAGGGAAGATATAACAAAAGAACAAGCGTTAGATCGCATACATTCGCAAATCTCCAACGAGGAAAAGATAAAATATGCAGATAAAGTAATAGATAATAATGGTACTCTTGAAGAAACGAAACAACAGGTGATACAATTATGGAAAGGCTTGCAGCATTGATTAGGAGGATATAAATTGGAAGCTCAAGGATTTGTTTTTAAGGATCACAAATATATTAGTATAATTTTGATACTGGTTTTATTTATCTTTATTCTCGCATTTTCAGGCAGATGGTATGTAAGAAAAATATATCCGATTAAGTATAAGGACTATATTTTTAAGTATTCTGAAGAAAACGGTATTGATCCATATCTTACAACCTCTGTTATATTTGTAGAAAGTAAATTCTATCCTAATTCCATATCTAAAAAAGGTGCTAGGGGATTAATGCAGATAATGCCCAAAACCGGTGAATGGATTGCAGAACAAATAGGTATAGAAGATTATCAAGTTGATGATCTTTTTGATATAGAAACAAATATTCGGTTGGGCACATGGTATCTTGCTTATCTTATGAAACAATTTGATGGTGATTTAATATTAGTTTTGGCAGCCTATAATGGCGGTCAAGGGAATGTTAGAGAGTGGTTGCAGCAAAACCAGCAGGTTAGTGATTTTGATAATTTTCCTTATAAAGAAACACGTGATTATGTAGTAAAGATTGATTGTGTTTACAAAATATATAAAGGTTTATATAATAGATTCACTACTTAGATTTTATATAACCTGTGGAAAGGAAGGTATAACATGAAGGAGTTCAGGAAACTAGATGATGTTAAACAATTTACAGTCGATGAAAGCCAGAGGCTTTTCTCCGCTGAACATGAAGAAATTCTATGTGGTGCAACGACAGATATATATTTTGTTAAGACTATTGAAATATTAGATTATTTAGGTATTGCTGAAAAAAATGTTACTGCAGAGGTTTTCTCAAGGGCAAACGGTGTTTTGGCGGGAACAGATGAAGTGTTAAATTTACTCAAAGACAAAGATATTGAAATATGGGGGCTTTCAGAAGGAGAATCTTTCAAACCATATGATGTAGTTTTAAGGATAAAAGGTCCTTATAAAGAATTTGCTATTTATGAAACTCCAATACTGGGCATTCTAGCCAGCTCTTCAGGATGGGCAACGGCTTCCAGAGAATGTAGAAAGGCTGTCGGAGACAAAGTGTTTATTTGTTTTGGCGCAAGGCATGTTCATCCTGCAGTGGCTCCTGTCATGGAAAGAGCTGCAGTAATTGGTGGGGCAGATGGTGCCAGCTGCATCTTAGGAGCCAAGCTGTTAGGTACAGAGCCAACCGGAACAGTACCTCATGCTGCTTTTTTAATAGCCGGTGATACCCTGACTATATCTAAAGCTTATGATGAGATTATGCCACCTGATTCACCTAGGATTATGTTAGTAGATACTTTCAAAGATGAAGTTGAAGAAACATTGCGAGTGGCAGAACTGTTGAAAGAGCGTTTAGATGGGATTAGACTTGATACCCCAAGTGAAAGAGGGGGTGTAACACCTCATTTAATAAAAGAAGTAAGAATGACTTTAGATATGGAAGGCTATAATCATGTTAAAATCTTTGTTTCAGGAGGTCTTACTCCCGAAAGGATTAAATTATTAAAAGAAGCCGGTGCTGATGCTTTTGGCATTGGAAGCTATATTTCTGGAGCTGCACCTATAGATATGACATTAGATATTAAGGAGATAGATGGCAGTCCTATAGCAAAAAGAGGTAGGATTCCAGGTATTATAAATAATACCAAACTTAAGAAGCTTAAATAAATTGACATAATATATCCCGGTTTATATAATTTACTTAATAGAGCTTCTGAGGGGGGAAAAAATGAAAAGGTTCAATGTAATAGTTATTCTTGTATTAATTATGATATCAAATTTGCTGTTATATGGATGTGATATTAATAATTTTAGCAATGAAGAAGAACCAAAGGAAAATATTGAAGAACAACCAGTTGACGGTGGCCGAATTGTGTTGGGAATAGAGGGCAATATAAATACTATAAACCCTATACTTGTTTCCCAAGAAGGGGAAGAAAAAATTTCAAACATTGTTTTTAAAGGGCTTGTAAAATTAGATAAAGAGCTAAATGTTGTACCTGATCTGGCTGAAAGTTGGGCAGTATCTGATGATGGACTTGAATGGACATTTTTATTAAAAGATGGACCTAAATGGTCAGATGGATCACCTATCACATCCAAAGATGTTGTTTTTACTTTCAATCAAATCTTTGACAAAAAATCAGATTCTTCAGTTAGTCAGAAATTCCAGAACCTCGCGTCTTTTAAAGCTCTAGATGATAGTCGGATAGTTTTCAAACTTTTTCAACCTGATGCTTTTTTCTTGAATGAATTAACTGTAGGGATAATACCGTTCCATATTTTTGAAGGGGAAGAAATAGAAGTCGAAGAACTTAAAACTCTAAAGTTGGGAAACGGACCATTTAAAGTAAGCAAATGGGATACTGTTCTTAAAGAGATAATATTAGAAAAAAATGAAAAATATTATGATAAAATACCTTATATCGATGAAATTGTATTTAAAATTTTTCCTGATAAAGAATCACAGAAATCTGCATTTAAAGCAGGGGAGATTGATGTTGTAGAGATCGAAAATGAAGACTCACTTTTATACCAGCATATGGATAATGTAAAAATATATCGATTCCCCAACATGTATTATGAGTTTATTGCATTAAACCTCAAAAAAAATATATTTTTGTTTCAAGATATAAGAGTTAGGCAGGCTTTATTGTATGGTATAGATAGAGATAAGATACAAAAAGATATTTTATCAAATAAAGGTATAATTGTAAATTCACCGGTTTTGCCATATTCATGGGCGTATAACGGTAATTTGGAATCTTATCCTTATGATCCTAAAAAGGCACTATTATTATTACAAGAAGCAGGCTGGGAATTTTCTGAAGCAGATGGTTTTTTGTATAATATTAATCCAAATACCGGCAGAAAGATTAAATTTGAGTTTAAATTAATAGTAAATGAAGAGAATAATACCAGAATTCAAGTGGCAGAACTAATAAAACAAAACCTAAAAGAATTAGGTATAGGTGTAGAAGTAATATCAAAACCATGGGATGAAGTTAAGAAACATATTGAAAAGAAAGATTTCGATGCTGTTTTCTTGGCTTGGAAATTAGATATGACACCGGATATTCAATTTGCTTTTCATTCAAACGAAATTAATAAAGGATATAATTTTGTATCTTATTCGAATCCTGATATAGACGAGATTTCTTTAGCAGTTAGAAGAACGATGGATTTAAAAGAAAGAAAAGAACTATTATTTAAAGGGCAAAAGATTATAAATAATGAACTCCCCTACCTTTTTCTTTATACAAAAGACAGGATATTGGCTGTAAAATCTCAAATTAATGGTATATCTCCAGGCCCCAACAGTTTTTTTGAGGATATAGAATATTGGTGGACTACAGAAGGACTGGAGAAGACAAAAAAGGATACTGCAGGTTGACATATACGATATACGATTGTATAATTATATAGTAGTTACAATTGTAGTTACAATTAAAAACTGCGGGAGTGCTGGAACAGGCAGACAGGCACGTTTGAGGGGCGTGTGTCAGACTGACGTGTGGGTTCAAGTCCCATCTCCCGCACCATAGAAATAAAAACTCTTTCCTTATAAAAATGGGAGAGTTTTTTTATTTCAGATGATTTGTTTCCAAAAAAAAAAGGTCCGATTTCAATCAGACCAGAGGGTGTTTTGTTCTATGTATACATTATACAATATCATACTATTATAATCAAGCATCATAAGCAAAAAAAACTTAAGTTTAGTTATATACTTGAGTTTTGCTTTTTGAGATCATATTTTTACCAGAAAGGAGCGTTTGTTCTTTGATATAGACTATAGACTAAATTATAATCAAAATTGACAAATAGTATAAAAAATATTAAAGTAGTAGTGTAATTACGAAAAAATGGTGATAATTTATGGCAAAAATATTTTTAGTTGATGATTCTAAGTTTATGCGTAATATTATAGCAGATATATTGCTCAAAGGGGGGCATACCATATCAGGAGAAGCATCAAACGGGAGAGATGCTGTATTAAACTTTAATAAAATCTCTTCTGATCTCATTATTATTGACTTTAATTTACCAGATATAGATGGCATAGAGACTTTAAGAAGGATAAAAAAGATCGATCCTTATGTAAAAACAATAATTTTCAGCTCCATAAGTCATAATAACTATAAAATAGAATCATATATAGCAGGGGCATCCGACTATTTAGTAAAGCCTTTTGATTTTTATAAGCTGTTAGATTCAGTTGCAAGTGTTTTAAGAGAGAGATAAATTTAAGTAAAAGGAAGAATAATGTATTTAATTAAAAAGCATGGAAAGAGGAAGGTAGAGATATGAATAGGGAAATTTATTTTGATAATAGTGCTACCACAAGAATTAGAGATGATGTTATTGATACAATCCTTCAAACTTATTTGGAAGCTTATGGGAACCCTTCTTCTCTGCATAAAAAAGGCATCCAAGCCGAAAAAAAAGTTAACACAGCTAGAGAAATAATTTCTAAAGCAATTAACAGTACCAGCAGTGAGATAATATTTACCTCAGGGGGTACAGAGTCAAATAATTTAGCTGTAAAAGGAATTGCACAACGTTATAAAAGGAGAGGAATGCATCTCATTACCAGTAAGATTGAACATCCTTCAGTTTTGAATGTTTTTAAGTTTTTAGAACAAGAAGGATTTAATGTATCTTATATCGGTGTAGATAATAATGGGGTTATTCTTCTAGAAGAATTAAAAAAAGAGATTGCTCCTGAAACAATTCTGGTTAGTATAATGATGGTAAATAATGAAGTAGGTTCTATACAGCCTATAGAACAAATTTCAAAAATTTTAAAAAAATATGACCATGAAATTATTTTCCATGTAGATGGTGTTCAGGCATTAGGTAAGATTCCTATAGATGTAGAGAAAATGGGTATTGATTTGCTTACCATAAGCGGGCATAAACTGCATTCCCCTAAAGGTTCGGGAGCTCTTTTTTTAAGAGACGGATTAGAACTGCAACCCTTATTTGACGGTGGGGGACAGGAACGTGGATTACGTTCAGGGACGGAAAACGTTCCTGCAATAGCAGGGTTAGGTAGAGCAGTAGAGATCGCGTCGGCTGAAATTGATTATTTTAATGAGAAGATAATTAAATTAAAAAAGCTTCTAATTGATAGAGTGTTACAAGAAATTCCGCACACATACTTAAACAGCCCGAGTGTAGATAGTTGCTTTAGTGCACCCCATATCGCCAATATTTCATTTGAGGGAATAAAAGGTGAAATTTTAGTGCATGCAATGGAAGAACATGGGGTTTATATATCTACTGGTTCTGCATGCTCATCGAGAGGGTCCCATAAAAGCCATGTGTTATATGCTATGGGGTGTGATACGAGAAGAATTGAGAGTTCTGTTAGATTCAGCTTTTCTATTTTAAATTCGGTGGAAGAAGTTAATTTTTGTGTAGATAAACTAAAGCAAGTTGTTGAAGAGTTAAGAACAATTATCCGGAGGTAGCTTAGATGGAAAAAGTTTTTCTAATCAGTTATAGTGAGATCGGTTTAAAGGGTGAAAATAGGCCTTTTTTTGAAAAAACATTAGTCAAAAACATTAAAAAATCACTAAATAAATTCAACAATTTAACTGTAGAAAGGACTCACGGCAGAATCTATGTTAAAGTTGAAGGTGATGCTGACGAGGTTACAGACAGTCTTTCAAAAGTATTTGGTATTGCTCATATCTGTCCAGCGTTAACAACTGAACTAGATCTGGAACAGATAAATAAGGCTGCACTTGACTTGTTAAAAGAATACGGGAATTATTCCGGGAAGACCTTTAAAG
>DUOC01000028.1 GCA_012839065.1 Thermoanaerobacterales bacterium
CCAAACTCTTCTCTTTCTAGTGGGAATGTTACAAAACCGACCATTGTCAAGGTGGTTAAAAACGAGACTGCAACTACGATACTGATACCTGCATCTACTAGGGAGCCTACCAACGGGAATGCTACAAATGCCGGTATTAGGGTGATACTGCCCACGAATGCTGAAACGATGGTAGATATTAGTGTGTTTGATTTGGCTGCTATTTCTCTGATCGTTTCAGGTGGTAAGAATGTTAATATGAGCCCTATCAAAAACAGGATCCCTATGATTTGACCTACCATGTTTTTCATCATGCCTCGTGCCATTTTCATGGAGTTTAATGTTTTTTGTTTGTCTTTGATTATGGATATGATAAATGCGATACCTGTGATAATCCAAAGTGATAATGTAAATATGTCCATGTCTGTTATCCCATCCCCTTTCTTTTTGCACTTTTGTATATTATAATTTTTAATGTAATAATATGCAGTAACCTTGGTTACTAATTTGGGGTGATTTTTATAATGGATATAAGGGATTATATTGAGGCTATTGCCAATGTAGAGCTTTTTAGGGGGTTTACAAGGGAGGAGCTTATAGGGGTTTTTAAGACAAACGAATATCATATTAGGGAATATGGAAGGGATGAGGTGGTCCATTTCCAGAATGAGGTGTGTAATGCCTTGGATATTATTCTGGTAGGGAAGGTATCTGTGCAGAAGATAGATGAGAATGGCAATATACTTACTATTACTGCTTTTTCGTCCGGTGATATTATGGGGGCAAATCTTTTATTCTCAAGTAGGAATTGTTATCCTATGAACGCTATAGCCAAATGTGATACGGTCATACTGCACATACATAGGGAGCTGATCCTGAAACTGTGTCAAAACAATATAGGTTTTTTGACGGAGCTCATAGGGGTTATTTCTGATAAGACAGTGACATTGACAGATAAGATAAATTCTATTTCACTTAAGACTATTAGGAAGTGTATTATCGATTTTTTAGCATATGAATACCATATTCAGAAAAGCAGGGTGATAAAGCTGGGGATGACAAAAAAGGAGATGGCGGAAAGGTTCGGGATACAGAGACCGTCCCTTTCCAGGGAATTGAATAAGATGAGAAGGGACGGGCTGTTGGAGTATGACGCAAAGACGATTACGATTAAGGATATGAGTATTGTCAGGAGGAGTGGAATGTAAGCTATTTCGATTGTTTACACATATTTTTAATATATTCATCTACAACTCTAACAAATTCTTCTGCGTTTCTAACTTGTTCTACGGCATCTTCCTTACTTGCTATATAAAAATCATTATAATCACTTTTATTCCTTATTTTTTCTGCACCCATTAGTATTTTAGAATAATGCTTACTGAAGATCCCTTTCTTGATAAAATTTTGATTAAAGTATGCAATTATCCCTGAATGTTTTTTAGAATCAAATTGCTCGAAAGCTAATACTGCTCTCACAGAATGAAATATAGAGTAATAGGATCTATTAAGAGATTGAGAAAACAAATTGTTCTCCAACATTATTTTAGAGGCTTTTAAGTCATTTTTTGCTTTTTCCATTCTGTATCTAGCCAATTCTATTATCATGTTGTTCATATATTTTAACTCCTTCCTTCTGAATATTCATTAAGAAAGGCAATACCTTTACTTGTTTTTTGTATTCTTCTACACTTTGAATATACAAAGAAAGAACCACTCCGTATTCTAATGATAAATCTACCATTATATCAGTGATAATATCTTCATATCTCCTTAAACTCTTTTCTTCATCATTCACTAAAACCAAAATATCTATGTCAGATTCGGCAGTATTTTCATTTCTAGCATATGATCCATACAAAATTATACAGTATAATTTTGTATGGAAAACCTCTTTCATTTTATTTTCTACATCTCTAAATATCCCTTTAATATTTTCATTGCGAACAGTATATATATCTTTCATTTGAGCGCTCACATCCTTCTTTTGATATTATACCACATTTTAGTATTTGTAAGCGCGGAAAACTCGTTCACTCGCTATATTCATCAATAAAAGTCAAGCTTTGACCTATTTGTTCAATATGATCCTTGTCTGCCCATAATATTAAGTAATAATAAATGTTATTGTCTAGTTCAATTTCTGTTGGGTATTTTACTATTAGTGCAGCTTGATTTTGCATTTCTTTAGGTTGGTCGGTTGAAGGTAAAATCAACCTTGCTTCTTGCTCATCGATTTCCAGATCCATTATTTGTGGATCGTCTCCATATGGCTTCAATTTATGGAATGCGTCATTTTCGGCTACTTGGTCGATGGATAGATCCTTACCTGAAAAAGCACAGATTTGGAAAAAACCATCTTCACCTTCACATCTATCAACGGTTGTAAACTCCCAAGCTTTGGGATAATTTAAGGAAATTTTATATGCTACATTACAATATACTTTCCATTTGGATTCTTGTTGATCGATATTTGTTTGCATACCACAGCTTGTTACTAATGATAAAATGCAGATGGACAAGGTGATTGCAGTTAATTTTTTCACCCGGTTCTCACCTCCCCATACTTATGATATTCCCATACTTATCAAGTTTAGATACAATATTCCATCTTTGAAATCCGTTTCATATTTCGGGAAAACAGTAGACCTTTATAAGATAGACTCTTTATATCTTGAAAAGTTTCATATAAACGTTCCATAATAGTTAAAAAGTGTGTAACAATTTTTGTGGTTTTAAATACTATATATATTAGCAATATATAAAGGGGGATTTTGATGATGGAAGAAAAGAATATTGAAGTTGATTTTTCCCCACAAGAACCCGAAGTGGAGTGTCATATTGAAGCATGTGATTGTTTCTGTGAAAAGACACAAAATGTAACTTTTAATCCATGCCAAGATATTGTTGATTTTACAGTACAAAATGTTCAGTTAAGGTGTGATGGGCGTTTTTTAAAAGTAAGGGTAGAACTTGACAGAGTGTGTCCGGGCAGAAAAATAAATTTAGGTGTGCTGGTGTGTGAAAATGTTGGTGGAACTCTGTTAACAAGGGCGTTTAGATCCTGTCAAGTTACAGCGCCCGGAAAACCCGGTAAATGTATAGATAATTTCAGAGTAGATGGTTTCAGTTTTGTTTTTCCGGATGAAAATTTGTGTAATGCACGCACTTTTGTTGTTAAAGTCATTGCTCATTATGCAGACTTTCCAAGTTTCCCGTTCTGCCCATGCTAAATCTAAATTGCCTGCAATAAATATGACTTACTTTATACTAATATAGACAAAACCTTGCTTTTTGTACAATTTAAAGAGCAGGGTTTTGTCTTAATGTTGACATGGTAGACGATAACAGATTAGTGCATTGATGAATACTATATATCTAAGCTGGTATATGGGAGGTGTCACCATGCCTCGAAATACAGAAGGTTTCATGGAGGAATATATGTTAGGCCATGATGGTATATCGGTGGGATGCGGATTCCCGGAAGAAAAACGGGTAGCCATAAGCTACAGGGATTGTGATGATGTAAAGGATATTGAAGTTCAAGATGTTTTGCTAAAATTTACGGGCAGAATGGTTAAAGTCAGTGTGGATCTTAGGATGATATGTACAGGAAAGAAAGTTGCCCTTGGAGTAATATTAGAGGAGAAAGAAGATGCGGATTTTATAACAAGGGGAATTAGAATTTGCGAAATTGATGTTCCCGGCAAGCAAAAATGTCAGTTGACCAATTTTTTAGTAGATGATTTTTGTTTTTATTTGCCTGATTGGAGCCCTTGTGTGCCAAGGACTTTTAGAGTTTGCATTGTTGCTCATTATATAAATTAAGAAATTTACACAAAATATTTATCTTCAAATAAATCACCTTCCAAATTTATTGTAATGTCTTGTTGTTACCGATTTAAAATCTCTGATAACGCGTTTCTTCACATCCTCAAGATACACCTGTGCCTATCTGATTTATCGATTGTGAAAAGGGCTTCATTTGGCATGAGGGTTTCTTTAATTCCTAGGTCAATATCTATTGCTGCTCTGTCAAGTGTAATATCAAGGATTACCTTGTTCCCTTTTACAAAAACTAATTTATAAAATCTATCATCATCCAGTGGGTATTCTCCAAACCAAGTTTTTTCAAATAAATAACCGGCATATGTTTGTGTAGTAGTCCATTTTATGCCTACTGTTTCTTGCATACTCTTCCTGCTGGTATAAGGCGGGATAATATACATCTTGTCCCATTCAAAAGGTGTCAGGTCTTTCATATAAAAGGATTGTTTGTTCTTTATAGCTGCTTTTAGCCCATCTTTGAAATCCGGTGAATACTTATTATCGATTTTCTGTATGCGAAAATTTATATAGCTCGATAGGATTAATATTACAGGTATTATCAGAACTACTATTATTATAACTGTTTTCCTTTTGTTCTTCATGTGTTTCTCCCCTAAGTTATGAATGTAAGAAGCTTTCTTGAACACCATCTTCACTCTTTTAAAGAATCTATTCTGACTTGTGCGACCTCACAGTATTCTTCTGATATGTCTATACCTATGTATCTTCTGTTGTTTTTCTTTGCTACAACCGTGGTTGTACCGGCACCGTTAAAGGGGTCTAATATTATATCGTCTTGGTAGCTGAATAATTTTAGGACTCGTCTGGCTAGCTCTTCCGGGAACATGGCAGGATGCCCATATTCTTTCATTCGCCTTTCCGGTGCTATAGACCATTTAGCGACTACCCAATCTTTAAATTCTTCAGCTGTTATATCTATTTTATCTCTTGAACCCGGTTTTTTTAGATTCCCTTTACAGTATATTTCAATGAATTCCCATGTGTATTTCAGGTATGGGCTTGATGGGCTTTTCCAACTCCCCCATGCTGTATATTTACAATTATAGTTGTTTTTCTCCCAGAGTATTTCGCCTTTCCAAATCATTTTATTTTTCATGAAAAAGCTGCTGAAAATATGGTGGGTAGGTATATAGTCTGAAAATAATGGTTGAACATTTAGAACAAATCTGCCGCCATACTTTAATACTCTTATACATTCGCTGAAGATTTTCTCGATCTTTTTGAAATAATTTTCCCAGTAGTGGCTGTCATCATTATTATCGTATTCCAATCCGAAATTATATGGTGGCGAAGTCAGAATCAGGTCAATACAGTTGTCCGGCAGTTCTTTTAGAATCTGTTCACTGTCTCCACATATTATCTTGTCTAAAAATTGTTCAGGGCATTTGTTGTTCTCGGTTGAAAAATTATGTCCTTCTGTATAAAACTGCTTGCTCCTCTTCTTCTCCTTTGCTTTCCTGTTTGAAACTTTTCTTTCTTTGTTGTAATCTATAAATACCCTTTTTCCTCCTTTGATGCCATAACTACCTATGTTTTTTATGTCTTCTAGGATATTATAAAATATGCTTTCGCCCGCTGGCTTTTCTGATTCAATTAGGCTTTCGAATTTCTCCAGATCTATTTTGTTTAAGTATACGAGAATATTGTTATCTGTATGTTCTATATATATATCATCTTTTGTAAACTGATTATTAATCTTTTGTAACAAGTTGTATTCTTCAAGGGTTAATCCTCTTTCAATGCTAAATTCCATTTGTTTGTATTTTATATCTGCCATTCGATACTTCCCCCCTAATCAGTTGACTTTGCTTCTGATTCTGCTGTCTTCCCATAATTTATCATGATTATGATAGGATGGCAAGGATTTTCGGGTCTCTACATTTTCTTGCCAACGATAATAGTAAAATCCACCGTTATATTGTTTGTTCCCATATTAATAGCCTGTTTGATTCTCTCATCAGCTGCAGACCATGATAGAGGAGTCATCTTTATAAGATGCATAAGGTCTTCTTTGTCTATTCGGCTGTTATACACTATATCCCGCATGTCTAATATCGTGAAATTTTTACTGTAATGTTCTATAACCTTTTCGTTAGAATATGATTGTTTGCTCGTCCCATCATAAAGGACATCTCGTAATTCTTTCAGATAATTGCTCCCCGAAACAACTTTAATAAGTATTCCGTCGTCTTTCAGGGTCCTAGCAAATTCTTCGTAATTAGCAGGGGAAAGTATGTTTAATATTATATCGAATTGTTTGCTCATAAATGGAAGGTTTGCTAAATCTGCCACACACCAAATAATATCAAAATAGCTCTTTGAGGCTATGAATATACCATCTTTGGAAATATCAATTCCGACGCCTTGTAGGTCGCCGGTAGTCTTGCTGCGCAACCTGTTTATAATCTGACCCAAATGGGAACCTTCTCCACATCCGGCATCTAATATTTTTATGTTTTTTATATTGTGTTTATCTGTTTCATCTGCTATTAAGTTACTTATATATTCTAATATGGAATCAAAGAAACCGCCTTCACATATTCTTTTCCTTGAATAAAACATTTCATTATCATAGTCTGTTTTTGCCGGTTTTAATAATAGGTTCACATAGCCTTTCCTTGCTATGTTAAAGCAATGCCCTTCCTTGCAAATCAGATCCTTAAAATCATAGATGTTCATTTTTGTTTCACATATTGGGCATCTAAAGATCTTTATATTCTCTTTAAATTTGGTTTTCCGAACAGAACCGTCTTGATACAACAAAGAACCACCACACCATCCATTTAGTTTTATGGTCAGGTCCCCAAAGTGTATACCTTTATGGGGTCATTCCAAACCGTCCCCTCGCTTCTAGCAAAATCTATCTCAACGGGAAACATAAGTTGGCTCCAATTTATTCAAAAAATTAAATGTATATTACTGTCATTTAACATTTCTAAAAAGACTTTATTATCTACAACTTTATCTTGTTCTTCAATTGAATTATCTTGTATTTTTCTCGTGAATTTTATTCTTCTTGTATTCCGATAACTAGCTATAAAAGTATTAATATCGTGTTCATCTATATATTTAAGCCTTGTCCATTCATATATTAAAAAATCGTTCGATTTGAATGATATAGAAGTGTTGGTTCTGTCTTTAAACCTCTCATCCCTATTAAACATTGCTTTGGCTTTAGAAACAAATTCATATGTATCCCTATCACTGCTAAAAATTGTTATAATATCAATATTTTCATTATAATAATAAGAAAGGATATAACTTAAAACGGCAATCGATATCTCTCCTGCATTTTTCCTTTGAATCCTACCGTTTGAAAGTTTCCTTTGCCCTAGCCCCTGTTTATAAAATATATTAAGCCATTCCTCATAGGGATCTAAGTCCTCTATGGGTCTATTCCCCAATATGTTTTTCTTGAAAAAACTAACAAACCTACTCACATTGTAGCAGCAGTATAAAAACAAATAATATAACTCTGCCTCTTTATAATCTACCAATGTCAAATAATCAACTTCATCTATAATCTGAACCCTCATTGAATATTCTTTTAAATCATTTATGTAATTTTTTCTATTATCACTATCACAAACCTCAACCCATACCCATTGCGGAACAAGAATAATATCATATTGTTTAAATATCTTTTTAGGACAAATACTGCTCTTGTGTACTAAAGTTAAAAACTCAATACAGTTATTATCCAGAATACAAACTTTGAGAGACCTGCCCATGAAAAGATATTTTTTAAAGTCATTAATGTTTTGTTCTTTCATTTAGCAGGTCCCCTCCACTCCTTCTTTTATTTTATTTTTAAGCGTCAATAAAAAATCATAATTATCTTTATGATAGGAAACATCCGGATTTCCCTTAATTACGTTTTGTATTTTTTTCTCTAATCCGCCCAAGTTCACAATGTATGAGGGTTTTACTAACTCAGAATCTAACTCCAAATCTATAAATTTTTGCACTAAATCGTCAGGCTTATTGTCAAAATGCTCAAGAATTTTTTCTTTTAAATCCAAATCATTATATTTTGTAACGGCTTCTTCAAATAGTTCTATCAGTACTGCCTTATATGGTGCCTTATATATATCCATGCATTTTATTACTCTGTCAATAAAATCTTCATCATCTAATGAATAGTAGTAATCGTATACATTGCCGAAAATCATTTTTGCCGCAAAATAATCTGCTTTTCTTTCATTTAAATCCATATCAACAGCAATATTATGTGTCTCCTCGCTTAAATTGAGGTCATAGAGTAAATGGTATATTTCATGCCATGCAACAAAGTATTGATAGACACGAGGCTGGGCAGTGTTAATAACAGGTATTTTTACATTTCCCTTTGTAATAATAGCCCCGCCCCAATATTTATCCTCGATGGGAATCTGGATTAAATGGTTCTCTTTTAATACCGAAAAAGACAGTTTGTCCTGACCCGTTACCCCTAATTTATTAAATCTAACTGCGAAATCATTTACTAATCTTAAAATATCATCCTTAATCAGTTTGTTTTTTTCAATAACCTGTTCAAGGCTCTTACCTGTTATTATTTCTGACATAATAACACCTTCTTAATTGTAATACAGTTCACACATATGAACTATATCGTCTAAAATGCCAAATATTTTTTTAGCCTTAGGGTCTAGGACATGGTTCCCGGGAGCATTATCAGACAATGCAAATATAAGTTCCTTTTTTGTTTTGGATTTTGGAACATAATTTAATAGTTGTTCCCCTTTTATATTTTGGCTTTCTAAAATTTTTTGAATATGAGTTTTGAAAGTTGTGAGACTGTCAACTTCTCCTTTGATTAGTTTATTTAAAGTGGGTCTTGAAATATTAGTAAGTCTAGAAAAGGAAGACTTTGTATATCCATTATCTTTAATAATATTTAATATGTTTTTACCAATTTGTTTTCTATTTTCAAATAATAGTTCCATACTCATTTTTTTACACCTCCAACTATATTATATACCAAAAGAGCTAAAAAATATACCTTTTGTAAATAATATTTTTACAAAAGGTATAACTTTTTAAGCACTATATCTATTTTCCCCTTTAGTATATCTTTAATTGACATCTCTTTACTTACTTTAAAATTCAAAAATCAATCCTCGCGCTTGTCTCCGAAAAAGAAAAGTGCCACAGTTCCGGGTCCCGTATGCGCACCGATTACGGTACCCACACTGTTGATCATGACAGGGCCGTTGAGATGAGGAAATTTTTCTTCCACTAGGTCAGCTACCTTACGTGCATCATCATAGCATGCCGAGTTGGATATAAAGCACTTACCGGAATATTCGGTACCGTTTTGTGCGTGCAGTTCCATCATGTGCACAATCTCGGCGATGACGTGTTTTTTGCCCCGAATCTTCTTGCGAGGAATAAGTTTTCCATCGTAACTCATATTTAACAGCGGGCATATGTTTAGCAAGGTTCCAAAGCTTGCAGCTGCAGCTGATATACGACCGCCGCGTTTATAATGTGTAAGGTCGGTGGAGAAAAACCAATGGTGCACGTTTAGCTTGTTTTGCTCTACCCAGGTGTGCACTTCTTCAAGGGTTGCGCCATTGTCCCGCATGCCAGCTGCCGTGTCGGTGAGCAGCCCATAACCAGATGATGCACCCAGCGAATCTACAATCAGGATTTTTCGATCTGGATATTCTTGTAGGAGTTCCGTCCTTGCTATACAGGCTGAGTTGTAGGACCCCGACAGTCCTGTGGAAAGGGAAATGTGCAATATGTCCTTACCGGCCTTTAAATATGGCTCAAAAAAGTCTATAAACTCCCCTATATTCACCTGTGAAGTAGTAGGCATAGCTCCTGCCGCAATCCTCCCGTAAAATTTCTCGAAAGACATTGTTTGCCCCAGGTCATCTGGGTATTCTTTTCCATCCATATTATAATGAAAACAGACAAATGGTATATTCCTTTTCTTGAAATACTCATATGGCATATCTGCCGTTGAACAACAAGTTAAAACATAATCATACATATTCAACGCTCCTTTGTGGTACGTAATAACACTTTAAATTTATAGCCATACTATCATTATACATTAAATTAATAAATTCATTTAAAGATTAAAAAAATTACCATCGCCATTATTTCTTTTGGGTAATTGTCTGTATTGTATTCTATTATTATATTTAAGCTATATAGTATGTTATATTATATCAGATTATTTATTACATATAAGTAGAATTATGCGACATAATGATTAAATGGTCAAAACACTAAGGGACGTACCTTCTGTGTTCGCAGGGTCAGTGGTTTGTCGGCACCTTGTGGGTATCCCTACTTTGACGGATTCCTCCGGCTGCCGCCAACCACCAGCCATATAAAAAGTGATACACATATGGTTGCCGCCAAAATAGGCACCACTTTACCAACAGGCGGCTAGAGGCTACCTTTACTTTTGACGGTGAA
>DUOC01000029.1 GCA_012839065.1 Thermoanaerobacterales bacterium
CCCTTATAAGTATTTATTTCAAATACAGGAAGGATTTTCATATTGATTGACGAATATAATCAATAAGGCAATATTAATATTTCTAAATTATATGATATTTGTTAAGGGAGGAATTCAAGGTATGGAAGTACTAAAAGTATCAGCCCAATCTAAACCTAAATCTGTTGCTGGAGCTCTTGCTGCAGTTTTGAGAGAAAAAGGGATAGCGGAACTTCAAGCCGTAGGAGCAGGCGCTGTTAATCAAGCTGTAAAAGCAATCGCTATTACGAGAGGATTTGTTGCACCTAATGGCATCGATCTAATAACAATTCCGGCATTTGCCGAAATTCAGATTGACGGGGAAGAGAGAACAGCAATAAAGTTTATTGTAGGACCAAGATAAAATAGTAGCGTACAAAAACTCGGATTTCAATATAAAAACCTGTTCATTGTTGGAACAGGTTTTTACTTATTGATTTAAGTCTATTGTATGATAAAATGACTTAATAGGATTATATTGATCGGGGGGAGGGAATGTTGGTTTGATTTTAAAAACCCTTGAATTATATGGTTTTAAATCATTCGCTGAAAAAATAAAACTTGAATTTGATCAGGGGATAACAGCTATTGTAGGGCCTAACGGAAGCGGAAAAAGTAATATAGTTGATGCTGTAAGATGGGTTTTAGGTGAACAGAGCGCTAAAACTTTAAGAGGTTTAAGAATGGAAGATATTATTTTTGCAGGAAGCGATGAAAAGAAACCGTTAGGTGTTGCTGAAGTCTCTATTACTTTTGATAATACAAGTGGTTTTCTCCCCCTCGACTATAATGAAGTTACAATAACAAGAAGGGTATTTCGATCAGGTGAAAGTGAATACTACTTAAATAAAAGCGGATGCAGGCTTAAAGATATAAATGAACTGTTTCTAGATACAGGTATAGGTAAGGAAGGATATTCAATAATTGGGCAGGGGAAAATAGACGAAATATTAAGTATTAAACCTGATGATAGGCGGCATATATTTGAAGAAGCAGCTGGCATTGCAAAATACAAATCACGCAAAGAAGAAGCGGAGAGGAAGATCGAAGAAACTAAGCAAAATATAACAAGGATTAATGATATTATTTCTGAATTAGAGTATCAGCTTATACCTTTAAAAGAGCAGTCAGATAGAGCTACTATCTATAAAGATTTAACGGAAAGATTAAAAACTTTTGAAGTTAATTTTTATTTTAATAAATTAGACAGATTGTCTGATATACTTAATAAATTTAAGAATGATGCAGACGATAAAAGGAAGAAAATTGAAACAGCAAAGAACGACATGATATTAATAGAGGAAGAAATAAGTAACAAAACTATAGACTTAAAAACTATAGAAGAGAAGATATATGAAGTTCAAAATCAGGTTTATAATTGTTCTATTGAGCTTGAGAAAGTTCAAGCACAAATAGAAAGAAGTATAGAGAAGATAAATAACTTAGATGAAAATAAAATAACAAATAGCATTAAAAAAGAAAAAATTTCAGATATATTAGAAGAACTTCAAATAAATTTAAAATCTGAACTAGACAATTTTGAGGATTTAATTACAACAATCAATCAAAAAGAGTTGCTGTTAAAGAAAAAAACAGAAGAACTCGAAGAATTTGACAAGGTTTTGTTTGAAGAGGAACAATTGGCAGATGAACGAAAAAACGAAACATTAATGATACTACAAAAAATTTCCGAGAAAAGAAATGACCTTGTGAGCAAGCAAACAACTCGTAAAAGTTTAGTTTTAAGATATCAACAAGCCCAAGAACAATCAAAAAAACTTGATAAAAAAAGAGAAGAAGCAAATGCTGTGTTATCAAAAAACAAAAAAAGAATAGATGAAATTATGGAACTTATCAATAAGATAAGTAAAGAAAATGATCTATATTTAGAAGAACAAAAAAAGTTAGAGATGTCGATACAAAGTACAGAAGGAGAGTTAAAACAACTAAACGAATTAAAGCACAGTAAACAGTCTAGATTACAATTCCTAAATGAAATGGAGAGGGAATATATTGGGTTTAACAAAAGTGTGCGAAATGTTTTAAAATCAATTCCCAAAGAACCTGAATTAAATAAAGGGTTCTGTGGTGTGATTGCTAAATTAATAGAAACGGATAAAAAATATGAATTGGCTGTGGAAGCAGCACTTGGTTCAGCAGTTCAATATTTTGTTACAGAAACTTCTACAGATGCTGCAAAGATCATAAGTTTTTTAAAAAAATGCAATTTGGGACGAGCAACATTTTTACCGCTAGATACCATTAAACCAAGAGGGACAAACTATAGGAATGAAGGTATAAAGACTCTGCCGGGGTATATTGCTTTCGCTAAGGATGTTGTAAGATACGAATCGAAATATGGGAATGTTATTAAATATTTGCTTGGGAGAGTAGTAATAGCCAAAGACATAGATTCGGCTTTAGAAATAGCAAAAAATATTAGTTTTTCTTGTAAAATAGTAACATTAGATGGGGATATTATTAATCCCGGAGGTGCAATAACAGGAGGCAGCAAGATTAAGAATAATTTATTTTTGAACAGAGGCCGAGAAATTAAAGATGTGCAGCAACAATTAAACAAAATAAACGAAGAAAACCGATTGTTAGAACAAAATAAACATGAAACAATTTTAAAATTAAATACTATAAGAAAAAAAATATTGGATAATAACGATATTTATAGGAAATTAGATCTAGAACTGAACCTTCTTCAAGAGGAGAACAAAAACATGTTTAATGCTCGCAAGGAAATAGAAACATCCCAACATTATCTAAACAAGGAATTGAATAAATTAAAAGATGAAGATAAAGAATTAAATCAAGAGATATCTTTACTAACAATGGAAATAAGTTTAATAGAAGAAAACAATAAAAAGGTTCAGGAAAGTATTTACGACTATCAAAAGATTTTTAAAGAAAAGAAAACAAAACGTGAAATAATAAATAAGGAGATAACGGAATTAAAAGTCGGTTTAGCAACTCTAAAACAAGAGGAGTTAATGTTTGTAGAAAATATAAAAAGGATGGAGACAGAAATAAAAAACCAAAAAGAAAATGCAGCAAAAATTAACAACGAAATAAAAAATGCCGATTTATTAACGAGAGTCTTTCAGGAAAATCTGGAAAATTATAAAAAGCAAAAAACTGGATTATGCAGTAGAAAAAACGAGTATGATGAATATTATAAAAAGTTAAACGACCAAAGGCTTAAATTAAAAGATGAAATAGAAAATTTAAATCTAAAAATCAAGGAGTTAAATACAAAATCAAATGAGATTCAAGAACAGCTGCATAAAATAGAAATAAAATTGACTAAATACCAGATGGAAGCAAATACAATAGAAAATACATTATGGAGCAAATACAGTATAAATTATAAAGAAGCAGCAAATATTGATAGGCAAATACAAACGAACAAGGGTATAGTTAGAGAAATAAGGGAACTAAAAGCAGAGATAGAAAGTTTAGGTGAAATAAATTTGGGTGCAGTTGAAGAATATAAACGAGTAAAAGAAAGGTATAATTTCTTGGTAGATCAAAAAAATGATCTAATTGATGCACAAGAACATCTAAATAAAGCTATAGAAGAAGTTTTAAAACAAATGGAAAGACAGTTTATTGAATGTTTTGATGCCATAAATAAAAATTTTAAAGAAGTTTTTAAGGATTTATTTGATGGTGGTAAAGCTATGTTAATGCTAGCTGACCCTGAAGATGTTCTCAGCTCAGGCATAGAAATAGTAGCACAACCGCCAGGGAAAAAATTACAAAATATATCGTTATTGTCCGGCGGAGAAAAGGCTCTAACTGCTATAGCTTTATTGTTTGGGATATTAAAACATAAGCCTACCCCTTTTTGTATTTTAGACGAAATTGAAACTTCTTTAGATGATACAAACCTAAAACGATTTACTCGGTATTTATTAAAATTATCCGAAGAAACCCAATTTATATTAATTACACATAGGAAAGAGACTATGGAGGCAGCTAAAGTCTTATATGGTATAACCATGGAAGAGTCAGCAACATCTAAAATAATTTCGGTTAGACTGGATGAAGCAAGCTAAAGGAGGTAATTTATTTGGGAGAAACATTATTTGAAAAATTGAAAGATGGTCTTTCTAAAACGAAGAAAAATATTATAAGTCGTATTGAAAATCTTTTCCATTCATATGGCTCATTAAATGATGAGTTTTATGAGGAATTGGAAGAAATACTTATATCTTCTGATATAGGGGTAGCATCAACGTACAAAATAATCGAAGAATTGAAAAATGAAGTCAGGAAATCAGACATACAGGATGCAAAAAAAGCTTTCAATATTTTAAAAGAAATATTGATTTCATTTTTACAAATTCAAAATTGTGAAATAAAAGACGAATACCCATTATGTATCATTATTGTTGGTGTAAATGGAGTAGGGAAAACAACAACTATCGGCAAGTTAGCATATAGTTATAAAAAAAGCGGGAAGAATGTACTGTTAGCTGCAGGGGATACTTTTAGAGCAGCTGCAGTTGACCAACTTGAGATCTGGGCTCAAAGGGCAGGTGTTAATCTAATAAAACAAGGTGAAGGATCTGATCCGGCAGCGGTAGTATATGATGCAGTACATTCGGCAAAGGCGAGAAAATGTGATGTGTTAATATGTGATACAGCAGGAAGACTTCACAGCAAGAAAAATTTAATGGAAGAACTTAAGAAAATAAAAAATATTATAATAAGAGAATACCCGGAAGCTGCACATGAGACTATATTAGTTATAGACGCTACAACAGGTCAAAACGCACTAGCACAGGCAAAATTATTTGACGAATCAATA
>DUOC01000030.1 GCA_012839065.1 Thermoanaerobacterales bacterium
CAAACCTTCTATTACAGGAATTTGTCTTGGGGATCATTTTGAAAAGGTTGAAAATATCCTTGGGGAAGATTATGAAGAGATCTATAATGAAGAAAGTTACTATTACGGCGAGCCTACTTATTTGAGGGACTATGATGATGGTGGTATATCCTTTACTATTGGCAAAGATTCCAACAAAGTATTAGAGATTGATCTCACTTCAGATAAATACGAAACTTGGCTGGGTGATAAGATCGGTGTTACCGCTGATGAAGTGTTGACTAAATATCGTAAAGAATTCACCGAACCGGAAAGTATCCACACCGGTGAAAAACTTGAAGGTTGGTTTGATGTAGGTGACGGTTTACTCATAATATTCGATTTTGATAAGGATGATAATATGATTATCAATAAAGATATTACTTCAGATTCTAAAGTGGAACTTATAAGGCTAACTAAAATGATGTATATGGATTAAAAAGAGAAGCGATCGGTAACCGATCGCTTCTTTAGCCCATCGCTTCTATTCCTTCATCCCTGTGAAAATGAGGACAGCATTTCTCAAAAACTTTGCGGTGCCCGGCAGCCACTCTTTGTGAAGTTTAGGAATATCTTCAATAGGCATTTTTTAATTAATCAAGAAAAGTGCCTCCTTTAAGTCATCACTTATAAAACTTGAGCCTTCGTTTTTTTGTTGTATAGAAGACATTGATTCTGTTTTTGTATGTGGCATAAAGAACAATAACTTTTTCCTTCTCATCAAATCAATGCAAGTTGTATATGCAATACGATATAGCCATGACGATAACGATGTTCCGCTTTTAAAGCTCTTTCTTTTGTTATAGGCTTTAATAAACGTCATTTGTACAGCATCTTGGGCTTCAAAATAGTCACAAAGTATATTATGGCAGTATCTAAGTAGAGGCTGCCCGTAAAGTTTTATGGCACACTGCAGCTCATACTCTCCACCTGCTGAAAAAGTATTGTTAAGATCATTTGCTACCATTTCACCTCTCCTTTCATTAAATTGGAGATCTATCTTCTACTTTTATAACGTAAGCAAATTGTATTTTGTGACATAATATTTTCCCAGGGTCTGCGACCAATGGCTACAGATCCTACTGCAGGCAGAAGGATCTAGAATAAAAGGCCTGAGGGTGAAGGTTCGGTGTACTTTATGTGCACTGAATTTTCTCCCTCAGGCAATTATTTTTGGGTTACAATCGAATATTTTTAATGTGGAATTTATCGTAATCTGTTATAATAAATCAAAAGAGCAAAAGCCTGATTTCATCTTTCTATAAAAGGAGGCTGCCAATTTGTATACGATAGCTTTAGTTCTATCAATCATCTTATTCATTGTTGGTCTGCTAGGAACTATACTACCTGTTTTACCTGGTGCTATCCTCATTTACAGTGGTATGCTTCTCTATGGTCTAATGACCGGATTTGCAACACTGAATGCTCACTTCTTTATTATGCAAGCGTTAGTATTGGTTTTAACTTTTCTTATCGATTTTCTTGCTTCCGCTGTTGGTACAAAAGGCTTCGGTGGCAGTAAACAGTCAATCTGGGGTGCAATAATTGGTACAATCCTTGGTCTGATCTTTTTAGGCCCATTAGGTATCATAGTTGGTCCATTCGTTGGTGCTGTAGTAACTGAATTGCTGCAGGGTAGATTACTGAATCAGGCGATTCATGTTGGTTTTGGGACCCTTATTGGTATTCTAGGTGGAACATTTTCTATATCCCACTTTTCCCCTTGTGGTTATTAATAAATCTCTTAATATCACTACTAAATTCTCATACCTAATATTATTTTACCATCTCCTTGTTATACAAACAATAAATATACGAAGTGCCAGTTTCTAAAAAATGAAACCGCCCGGCGGACATCTAAAAGCTCAATCTCCTAAAGCTAAAATCGCGGCACCTAATGCCCCGATTATCTGTGGTTCCGTGGGTATTCTTATTTTATCTTCAATTTTATTTTCGATCTCACTTACAACTCCCTTGTTTTTAGCTACACCGCCAGTCATCATATACTTGCCTTTCCTGCCTACTCTATCAAGTAATACAACACCTTTTGAAGCTACTGCTTTATTTAAGGCATGGATTATATCTTTCTTGTCCTTATTTTGAGCAATAAGGGATATTACTTCTGATTCGGCAAAAACAGTGCACATGCTGGTAATCTTTATATTTTCACCACTATCAGTAATAACCTCTGCCATTTCATCTATTGGTACTTCCAGTGTCCTTGCCATAACTTCTAAGAATTTGCCTGTCCCCGCAGAGCATTTGTCATTCATCACGAAATCCACTACGTTGCCTTCATTGTCTAATCTTATTACCTTACTGTCTTGACCACCTATATCAATAATAGTCCTTATATCTTTATCAAAGTAAAAAGCGCCTTTACCGTGACATGTTATCTCGGTTACTTGCTTGTCGGCAAAGGGAATCCCTACTCTCCCATATCCCGTAGAAACCACATTGGCTATATCTTCCTTTTCTAAACCAGCCCTTTTTAATGCAATTTCATAGGCTTTTTTTGCGCTATCTATGGCCATAGCCCCTGTTGGAACAATGGAATAAGAAACTATATTTTTATTGTTATCCAGTATAACTATGTTTGTTGATGTTGATCCACTATCTACACCAGCAAAATATTTTCCTTCCTTGTTCACACCGGTTATCCTCCTTGATCCAAGGGATTCTAAAAAAGCATCGACCCTGGTTTTGATCTGACCACTGTCGGTATCGGTATAGTCAGTCTCGATTTTCAATGTAGGCACATCAAGGTTTTTTAAAGCTGCATATTCATAGGAGTAGAAATCGCAAAATTTTATGGTATTATAGATGATTCCCTTTATTTTTATATCTTTTAAAAATTCCGGTCTCTCTTCTGCCATCCTCATACACGGGAAAGAATTGAGAAGGGTCTTAGCATAGTGTAAAATTGGATCCTGATCTTCTAAATTTTTAAGTTTTATATATTTATCGGTAGCAGTACATGTAAGATTTTGGACCTTGATGTTAGACCTTTTTTGTATATTATCAATAACATCAGGTCTTAATCTCGCCCCAAATACTGCTATAAGCTCCGCATCAGGCAGGGATTTTTCTTTATGGTTTTTCAGTAGCTCTGTAAATTTATCCATATCAAACTCTTTGCCTGAATATCTTTCATAAGCACTAATCAAACTGCAAATCTCATCATAAAAGATCTTGTTTGAAGTATTATTCACTTTTACAGGAAGATCCAGCATATAAAGGAATTGGAGCTTCCCTTTCAAAACATCATAGAGCCTTCTCATGCTGTCACAACAATTGGTCAAAACAAGTTCATCAATGTTGTTTTCTAATACTTCCTCCAAAACCGCTTTCATAAAACTGCACATATTTGGGTGGACAAGACTCTCTGCCGTATCAGTTCGGATTTTGGGATCGATTCTCACTGCGTCTTTGTCAAAGACTTCTAATACCTTTGCCGGAGCATATTTGCAAACATAACCTATCAATAAAATCACCTGCTTTCTAATATCTCCAAAAATGCCTCAAGCCTTGTATTTATCTGGCCTTCTTGATTGTTTCTTTTGTCCATTATATCTCCATCAACTATCAAAAAAGGTATGCCTTTTTCTTTAAGTATATTTTTATATAGATTTGCAGTCCCGATAGACTGCTTACATCCCCAGTGACAAAACTGTATTATACCATCGGGTTTTACAATATCGATAATTTTAGTTATATGGCTAGATATTTTAGCAAAATCGCCATTGTATGTAGTTCCTATAAGCTTTTCAGCAATTCCTTTAAGAGGATCGGATGTATCGATTTTACCAATAAAATCATAATTTAGATCAGATCCGAGGATATCGTAGTTTTCACCTAAGTTAAAATACTGTTGAAAACTTGGCTCCCACATTGGGACAAGATGGATAAAAAATATACCCTTTTTACTTCGTTCAGGGGCATTTTTAATATCTTGCAATAATTTTTGATAATATTTTAATGTCTCTGGTCGACCCATAAATACGTGAGATGTAAATAGCATAAACATTTCAAAAGACATAATAGAATGGCAGACTTTTGTTGATAAATAACTTAGGTATTTTCTTCTATATTCATTTGTTTTGTTTTCTATTTTTACAATTTCCCCTAATTTATCTATATCAAACTTTTGTGAAAAAACATCCTCTGACATTTGAATTATTTCCACAAGCTGGTCTTTTACATACTCAACGGCGTTCTCGCTGCTTTTTGATGGTACATCTATTATATAAAAAGGGATATCATATTTTTTTGCAAGATATCTGAAGGTATTTAAGTTGGCATCGCATATTATTGATGTAGTTACAGCCATCTTCGGTTTTTGCAAAATACCGTATTCCCCAGCACCTATAAAAGCCTTATGAAAACTGCAGAGAGTATTTGAAATTCCCGCCGCTTCAGCCTTGTCAATAAGCACGTCTTCGATAAAAAAACCAGACATAAAACTTGAATATGCCTCTATAAAAAGCGGGAAAACCCCCATAGCATGGAAAATCTCTGTTGGTGTAAATATATTTACCCAAGCAGACCTCTCCGGATTATATAGAGATTCCCTCATATATTTCATGCATATTTCATTTAAATATCGGTGAGATGCAAGGACCTTCCTATCTCCAAAGTAACTTACATATTTTTCTGCTACACCGATTCCCAAATTTATTAGTTTTTTTGCGAAACTGGGGTTGTCTAGGTTTTTTTTAATAAAATTGCAGTAGATTTCTATAGCTTTCATAAAATCCTCCATTCTGGTGCCTAGGCGCCGATCCCTAACAGACGCCGAGCATTTTCACCCTTTATAAGGGTCTGTTCTTCCTGGCTAATACCTGATTCCTCTATTTCCCTCAGATATCTTTTCATGGGCAGTAAGGGGAAATCGCTACCAAATAACACCTTATCCAAGACTTTTATATCCCGAGCTGCTTTATATATATTTTTATCATACAGCAATGGGGAAGCAGCTGTATCGTAATATACATTTTGGTTTTGTCTCCGTATCTCAGGCATCAATTCATAAAACAGGAGTCCACCACCCCAATGGGCAAATATTACTGTGATGTCGGGGAAGTTTTGGGCAAAGGCACTGGCTTTTACCGGTGTAGTATCGGTCTTCCCACAGTAATAATGCCCTACAGGTTCATTAGTGTGGATTATCAAAGGAATATCTCGCTCTATACATGTGTTGGACAGATTTGACATTTCTTTAGGGTCGGCTATATCAAAGCCTTGCCCCTGTGGGAAAATTTCCCCAATGCCCTTTAACCCCATTGACATACATCGATCAATCTCCCGTTCCAATTCTGGCGATGTAGGTATAATCGCCATGTATCCTATGAGTTTCTCATAATACTTTTTTATGGTATCTGCCACATAGTCGTTGACATATCGACAAAGACCAAAATCCTTAAAAGCAAAGCCGAAAACTACAGCCTTATCTACACCCGAGCTTTCAAGTTCTTCTATTACATCATCAGCTGTAGCAAACTTATTTACAGGGCTTTCACTTAGAAGCTTGAAATAAGGCTCCCTTTGAGCTATCTTCTCCCAGTCCTTTATAATATCCGGTGGTGTAATATGCACATGGAAATCGATCTTCAAGTTATCTCCCTCCCCAAACCCACATTAAATCCTTTTTCCCATGCAAATATATTGCTTATGGCTAATACTATTATGAATAGTATAATACCGTAATTAAACATAGTAGATACATAATGAGCTCCTGCTAAAGCCCCTAAAATTAAAAACAAATAAAGGAAAGTAAAGCTCCTTCCTTTATTCGCTTCTTCAAAAGGCTCTGAAAAGGGCAATCTTTTAGTTGTTAAATTGAAGCAAATTACTATAAATAATAGTACATTTAAAAATATGACTATTAAATCCAGAAATATTTCACCTTTAAAGATGATCATAAAAATTATGCTGATAAGGATATATAAAGGTAGTATTAAATTTATAACAGACGCCTTCATTGTCCCCTTGAATATGTCTTTAGTCTCTTTAATCGGTGCTGCCCTATAAATCCAAGCCCCCTTATAATTGCCTGAAAATCCGATTGTACCTACTATACTAGGAACTATAAGTGCCACAAAATATAAGCAAAAATATGCCTTACTATATGCTATAGCTTCTAATCCCTCTCCTTTTAGCCCTGATAAAAGAAATATAAAAGGGAAGATTATTGAGAACCCTAAAGAAGGATATACCCTTAATTTGAAATCCCTTTCTTTTTTCATCATATTAGTAGCAAATCTGAAAAAAGTTCTCTCTTCTCTTGTCCTACATACCAACTCTGATAAAAACCTGTTAAATCCCTTATACCTGGATATAGAATAACCACTGCTGTCATTTAACTTTTGTAAATTATATTCAAATGTAGGTATGAGTCTATTATAAATAATAATAGATATTGTGGGGATTACAATAGCTAGCATTGATAATATTATTATATAAGAATCAAAGTTCTCTTTTAATATCAATTCAAAAGGGGCTCCAAACCAGACAGGCGGTATTAAATACTGCCAAGGTTTTGGAGTAAATCCTTGGTTCAAAATATCACCAATATTAAATAACCTGCCCACTAATTGATAACCTACAGTTACTGTTATAGTTAATGCTATTTGAAAATAATTGATGATATCCTTCAGCTTTTCGCCATCAAAGAATTTAAGGATCAAAAGATATAATAACGCAGTCACTACTACTATAAAAAGATCCATCAATATGATTTCAATAGAATATATAATAAAAAACAGAAACCCGTGTTTCACCAATCCAGCTATAAGACTTGCCCCCGTAAAGGCAATTGTTATAAAAAACATATATATCATTATATGAATGGTCTTTGCTGCACTTAATGTCTTACTTTCTACAGGCTTTGAAAGGATTATATCCTTATCTTTTAAATCTAATAATACCGATGAGAAATCTGATATTAAGGTAGTTATCATCATGAACATTACTATTCCAAATACTAAGCTCATTTGAAATAGATAATTCTCACCGAATATCACAAGAGGGATGAGTATAATTCCCAAAATTATATAAGGCAGTAGTGATTTAATAAAACTGTTCCCCTCATTCTTTTTCTTTTTAGAAGAATTTATCATTGTAGTTGGGGTTCTTCTTCCATCTAAAGTCAGTTTGACCTGTAAAATCCTTCTCATAATATGATAGTCTATTCCAAAACCTTCAAAAAACTTTTTGAATTTATCTAAAAATTTTAATATCCTAAATTCTTTCATATCCATCTACCCCTTGAACTACGGAAACAAACTCTTTTGCAATTTTCTCATGCTCTTTAAATCCGGTAAGCTGATTAAATATCTCTTCTAATGAACCTTCCATAGATTTTCCCCTTAATTCTTCGAAGCTGCCATCTGCAACAATTTGTCCATCATTAATCAAAACTATTCTACTGCTTATCTTTTCGACCACTTCCAATATATGAGACGAATAAAATATGGTTTTCCCTTGAGATTTAAGCTCTGCTAATATTTCCTTAAATACCAAAACACTATTAGCATCAATACCGCTTAAAGGCTCGTCTAAAAACAGGATATCCGGATTATTTAATAAGCTGGAAATTATCAACAGCTTTTGTCTCATCCCTTTTGAATATGAAGATATCCTAGAATCATATACATGTTTCAACCCAAATAGCTCCATCAACTTTATTGCCTTTTCGTCTGCTTCATCATAGTCCATTCCAAATAATTCACCTATAAAGGTCAAGTACTCTCTCCCGGTTAAATTATCATAGACTTCAGCAGTCTCAGGAACATAACCAATTTTCCTCTTATATTCTACATTCCCATTAGATATATTTTCTTCTAAAATCTCAACTTCACCCGTATAGTCCCCAACTAGGCCCAACATTATTTTTACAGTAGTGCTTTTCCCGGCTCCATTAGGGCCTATATAGCCTATAATCTGTCCTGGATATATGTCTAAGTTTATCCCTTTTAAAACCTTTTTAGTACCGAAAGTTTTCTCTAAATTCCTTATGGTTATTATTGGCTTGTCATGTAATTCCACTTATTTCACCCCTTTAATCTAATTCTATTTAATTTTATCATAAAAGGTATTATAAAAAAAATGGTATAACATTACTTGGATGAGGACACATAACGCGGGGCATTTTCGTTATTGAATACGAAACTTCCCCGCGTCATGTTAAGCGTATCAGCATTAAAGCTCTCCAGGAAACTGAATGACGATTCCCCTCGTCATTTCATCTGCCATAGTTAATGCCTGTAGTTCTATTTCATCATAAAGCTTTATATCACCATCATAATCCCTATTGAGCATAGTTACTGCCTCGTCACTGGTCAATCTTAGATGCTCATGGAGCATTCTTCTCCATAATCCTTCACTCCAATATGGATTTATTTGAGCTAAAAATCTTGCTATTTCATCTGCATTACTATACCATCTTCTATTGGCATCTTCTGCTTTCACATTATCACCAACCTTAACAGAATTAACAAGTTCTGCAGCAATCGTTAAGTGTTCAGTAAACAGATCTCTTAGCTTCAAGGCTATTTGATCCCCGTAGTAACGTCTAAAGACTCTCCCCATATCTGTTGGGTTTCTAATGAGTCGAGCCGTCACAGCTTCAACATCAGACAAATCAAAGACAATACACATTATAGTCATTCTAGTCCATGACACATGTTGCTCCCATATTAAATGCATTTCATTAGACAAGTTAAAAAAGCATTACTAATATACATCCATCTGTACCCCCTAAATAATTACTTACTTCATAATATGTAGAAATTAAACCATTAAGTTATATCATTTCGGCTATTTATGTAAAAGAGACGCTTACAACGATGTTTTAAGTAATAGCAAAAGCCGCCTGCAGTTTTTACAGACAGTATTGCTCAAGATCTCTTTATATCTTTTCTTAAGGGGTTTAGGAGCCAACCATAGTATATTTAATCTTATTTATATATATGGCTCTTATTATCATAAAGTATAAGATTTGAAATATCAGATAGCCAATCATCACTATCAAACCATTTGTAAGCAGGTTCCTCATCATTAAACTGGAGAGGGATTTTAATGCAAAGAGGAAATGGGAAGTGCTGACTATAAAGGGCAAAAAGAATATAATCCCTATCTGTTTAGTTATTATGTCTCTTATTTCATTATTGGTTGTTCCTATTTTTTTGAGGATACCATATTCCATCCCATCTTGTTTTATCTCATTAAACAGCTTGAAGTATATTATACTCCCGGAAGCTATAAAGAAGAGAAATGCTATAAAAAATCCTATGAAAAGAACCATACCGAAACTCTTTCTGGTTTCTTTATATGGAATAGCCTTTGAATAGTTTGAATAGTCTTTTACCCTTACCACGGCGTAACCATATCGTATCAGTCTGTCTTCTATAAGCTTTACGATAATAATTTCAGATACACTTATTCTTTTTTCTTTTTTGTACAACTATAATAATTACTGCGACAACAAGAAGTGCTGCCGCATTTGCTACAAATGGGAAAAAATACCCAAACTTGTTATTTAGTTTCCCCTTGATCCTATCCTGCAGTGTAATTTTTTCATTTGCATAGAGGGTAAAAGATAGGTCGTCCTCAGGCAGTTTGTTCAAGGTTGCTGTGTAGGTGTTATTTTCTCCCTTTGTGAACTCTATACTGCTTTTCACAATATGAGGAGCCTTTTCCGGTGCTATAACTTTAATGTTTAAGTCTTTAAAATCTTTCCAGTGTTTGGCAGGATTCAAAATATAATCAAAGGTATATAGAGGATCGACGGTTTTTGTCTTATCCATTGTTCCTGATGTATAGTAACTTATACTTCCCTCCCTTTCGCTGCTATGAGGAAACTCTACAGTGTAAACAAGGGTAAAAATTCGTTGGTAGTTATCTTGATCCATTAGATCGTACAGAGAGACATAACCCATATTATGTGTAATGTATTCATCAAGGGCTTTTGCATACATATTATACAGCTGGACATCAGAAATCATATCATCAGAAATCATATCATTTTTGTTTCTATATGGATTATTTTTCATACGTTCCAATAAATAGGGTGTAAGCTCCACCTCTTTTGCAGAAATTTTATATGTGAATAAATCGGTTCCCTCTTTAAGCTCTCCATCAGTATAGGCATTAATATTCAAATCAATATCTTCACCTAAAACATAGATTTCTAAAATTTCTGGTTCATAACACCAAGCGGCAATCCTTACTTTGTCATCATCTCTTTCGTATCTGTTAAATCCGTCTGTAAGTATTATGGTTGTTTTTAAGTCAAAATTAGAATCCACTGCAAAATTTATCTTTTGGTCAGTAGTTGGTTTTACTTCGATGGTATAAAGCTTACCCTTCTCATTTTCCGAAAAATTCTTTGCCTTATAAAGGTCATTTGTAATAGTATTTACAATGCTTTTAAAATCAAAACTTACTTCTTCCTCCTGTTTTCTTGGATCCCCATAGCTGTGCACTACATCTCCAATATATATGTCATAAGGAACTACATTGTCATCAGCAGTAATAATTATATCATCCGGTAAAAGCTCACGAAGCCTCCCTACAAAAGGAAAAGCCATTTGAACCGACTGCAGTTTATCTGTTGAGTTTACCATTTTATACCTGGCAGTGGCTTTTCCGGTAATTGTATAACCAGAATCATCGCTATCCGAAAAATCGAAAATAAGATTTTCATTTTCCACAGTAATTGGAGAGTCTTCTTCAACAAACATTATATCTGAAGATGGGTATCCCTTCCAAAATACGGGCCCGGAATTGGCAAAAACCGTAGTGGCAAATAAGCACAAAACAGTGATCAATATAATGGCTCCTATAGGCTTTTTCATAAAATCACCTCTCTGCAAGTTTCATTTTTTTATTTTGGTGTCTTCTTAGATTAGTTAACACTACCATTTGGTTATAGTTTATTAATAGATCCCATAAAGAGTATTGTACCTGTGTTCTCATCCTGTATAGTAAAGAAAAATGGTCTATCCATTATCATAGTAAACCTATCCTCTTCTATTAAGGCACACTCACATTTCATCTCAACCGATGTAACCCCTGCGGCCTTAGTACCCTTTTCGTCCAACTGTAAAAACGTCTTATGCTTTACATTGCCTATGTATATGTTCCCCTCTAATTTATCCCTATCATACATCAAACCAAAATCAGCTTGTTCTTTATCAAAGGCAATCTCCATACCCATGGCCTTTAATATATCATTTAGGTTTTTTTCATACTCCAGCTCTATCTTGGGTAATCCAATGTCTCCTTCTTTTCTGCTAAAATTAGCCATCCAGTCATTCCAGTTATCCACGGTCATACTGTTACATAAATCGTCCAGCATAAAGTCTTTGTCGGGCAGGAATATATACATGGAGATTCTCTCTTTTCCGTAAGGAAGAGCCAATGCTTGGAATTTATCTCCTTTGAAGTAATTATATTCACCGTTTCGGAACATCATATCAACATGAGTCTCTAAACCATCTTGATTGATAAAGGGAATCTTTTCAGTATTTTCCGCTTTAAACGGCTCTGCCCACTCTCCGTTGAAATATATGGCATTTATGAGAAACATTACGGTATAGGGATCTATATTCTCATCTACTATACTGTCGATCTTTCCATGGGTAGCTTTACTCACCCAGCCGTTTATAGTCTTGGATGCCCCTGGATCACTAAAATCTAATGCCTTAACATATGCATTGTAATAGTCTTTATTCCTCTCCATAAAGTCCGATCTAAATTCTATGCCCTTGCGTGCCCATATAGAGTTTGCTATCTCCAGAGTAACATCTTTATCTGCATGTTGTAATATACTGCTCAGCTTTAAGTTCTCCTCATTCAATATTTCAAGGGATATATCCTTTAATTTTAAGACATCGGCCATGGCGTCCTTAGTCTCGCCATCGGCACCATTATATGTCATAGATAGAGCCAAAGATATGCTGGTGGGGCATATTAATACATTTTTACCTTGCTGCTCAGTTTTTATGAGTTGGTTGTATAAGTGTAATGCAAATTCATTATTAGCTTTAACTAATTTTTCATCTAAATTTTCAGCCGCCCCGACAGTAAATTTACCGCCTCCTTCGTCTAATACGCTGCACGCAGAAACAGTTAAGATTGCGCACAATGCTACAACTATGGGCCAATATTTATTTAAAAGCTTATCAATTATCATTTGGATTTTCCTCCCTTTTAGTGTTTTTACGTCATTAGACGAGGGTCTTGCAATATTTGTTCCGTTCTGTTGCGATTGAATGCACAGGTTGGAGACGGTTCAAAATGTTCATATTTAAAAAATTCGAGCATAAAAAAATGTGTTTCTAGCAACATGATTCATATGTTATTATGTATATAGGAAAATTTATTTGAACGAGGTGCATAAAATAATGAAGACAGTACTTTGCTATGGCGATTCAGACACTTGGGGATATAATCCTGATGGTACAGGGCGATACCCAAAACACATACGCTGGACTAGTGTACTGCAAAACGAGCTAGGTGATGGTTATGATGTTATCCCCGCAGGCTTAAATGGAAGAACTACTGTCTGGGATGAGCCAGTCAGAGGTGAATATAAAAATGGAAAGACATACTTATTGCCGTGTCTGCATACTCATAAACCCATAGACTTAGTAATACTATTTTTAGGCGGCAATGATCTGCAATGCAGATTTAGTGTAACACCTTTCGAAATAGCACAGAGTATAGAAATACTGGTAAATATTATTAAAAAAAGTGAAATAGGACCTAATATGGATTCACCCGAAATACTTGTCATAATACCGCCACCGATACAAATACCAAAAGAAGCGAAAGAAGAATTAGGCTATTTTATCCTTGATTATGAAAAAGCAGTAGAGAAAAGTAAACACTTCCCCAAAGAATTTACAAGAGTGCTAAGCAACCAATGTCATTTATTAGATTCATCAAAGTTCGTTAAATACAGTGGAAAAGATGGTATGCACTTAGATTTGGAAAGTCATGATGTACTTGGAAAAGAAGTGGCTAAATATATTAAAGGGTATATATATGACAGTTAATTTTAACTCGCCACTACATTTAACCACCCCTCCCCAAAGCACCCCTATAACTCTAAAGTCACGGCTGCTTTTTTGTGCTAATAAATTTTTACATCTGCCGGTTTTCTATTAACCCCACTTCCTTTATGCCTAAAAAAATATTTTATATGACATTGTTTTTTTATGAAAGTTCTTGGTCTTTAATTGCTTTTATTATCCTGCTTGTGCCAAGCCTTGATGCACCAAGCTTTATGAATTCAGAAGCCTCAGAGATGGATGCAATTCCACCTGCCGCTTTTATTTTAACATGAGGTTTTAGATGCTTTGAAAAAAGTATAACATCTTCCTTTGTGGCTCCCCTTGTTGAAAAACCCGTTGAGGTTTTTATAAAATCAGCTCCGGATTCAGATACAATTTCACACATTTTTATTTTTTCCTGCTCATTAAGCAAGCACGTTTCGATTATAACCTTAAGTAGTTTCCCTCTACACGCAGCCTTGACTGCTTTAATTTCATTCAGAATTAAATCGTATTTTTGATCCTTCAGCCAACCAATATTAATTACCATATCAATCTCATCTGCACCATTATGTACTGCATTGGCGGCTTCAAAGCATTTTGCAGCTGTTGTAGTGTATCCATTGGGAAAACCGATAACAGTGCATATCGCTACCTTCCCTTTGACATATTCAGCGGCAGCCTTTACATAACTCGGAGGAATACAAATAGACGCTACTTCGTAATTCATACCGTCATCGCAAATTGATTTAATCTCATCCCAAGTTGCATTTACCGAAAGCAAGGTATGATCAACTGCAGATAAAATAGATTTAAGCTCCATTGATTTTTCAATCCCTTCTTTTTTACACATTTATATAGGTGACTACCTATTTCTATCACCGTCTATGTTGTAGTTATAGCATTATTCTACCTCATGCAAAATATTGATATAATTGCATTAATCGTAGCATCAATAAAGACCATTTGCTTTTTCTTGCATTTCATAAGCATGTTCCACTTCCTATTATCGAATTATCAAAAAGATGTGACTTATAAATTCCCCTCCGTATAACTCTAATCTAAAATATATCAAGTACTTCTGAAACTTCTTGCGGTTGAAGTCATTGTTTTTAGCTAATCTCTGGTAAAAATGTATTTCTAGCAGATGATTAATATGTTATTATATATATATAACCAAATTTATTTAATGAGGTGTTTAATAAATGAAGACAATACTTTGTTATGGCGATTCAAACACTTGGGGGTATAACCCTGATGGTACGGGGCGGTACCCAAAACACATACGCTGGACTAGCATATTGCAAAGCGAGCTGGGTGACGGTTATGACGTCATTCCCGAAGGTCTAAATGGCAGAACTACCGTTTGGAACGATCCAGTCAGAGGTGAATATAGAAACGGAAAGGCATATTTATTGCCCTGCCTACATACCCATAAGCCCATAGATTTGGTAATATTATTCCTAGGTGGTAATGATCTAAAATGTAGATTTTCTGTAACCCCTTTTGAGATAGCACAGAGTATAGAAATGCTGGTAAATATTATTAAAAAAAGTGAAACGGGACCTGATATGGAATCACCGGAAATACTTGTCATAATACCACCACCAATATTAATCCCAAAGAAAGCAAGGGAAGAATTAGACTATTTAATCCCTGTGTATGAAGAAGCAATAGAAAAAATCAAACTTTTTCCTAAAGAATTTACAAGAGTGCTAAAAGGACAATGTCATCTATTAGATTCATCAAAATTAATTAAAACTAGTGAAATAGATGGTATGCATTTAGATCCGGAAAGCCACGCCATATTAGGAAAAGAAGTAGCCAAATATATAAAAAAGTGCATATATAATAGCTAAATTCAGATAGCTATAGACTATCTTACAAACAGTCTATAATAGCACTAGATTTCAGTCAATATTTTTTTGATTATAATATAAAATCAGGGTGTCAATAATCTTTAAAAGTGTCACCTAAAAAGCATGGTTTTTATTCAGTGAAAATGTCACCTCTTAAGCCACAAAAAATATTTACATTAGACTATATTCTTTTATGGATTTATTTATTAACAGCGCATTTATTCCACGATCCTCTTGACATGGAGCCTCTCAAGGCATGTTTGTAAGGCATCAAGGGCATCACCACCTTACTTAAACGGGAACATGACTTTGCTAGCTCATGATGCCCAGGCAAATAGCCTAACATGCCTTGTTCTCCATATCAAGAGGCTTTCGCGGCATAAACGCTTGGAACCAAACCAAAAATCAGCTTGAGCCAATCAAAAAAAGAGTATAAGAAATTAAGCCCTTGAAAATACAAAAAAAAGGCGATATGATATACTTAAAAATATTTAATTTTTAAGCCCATGCTCTGGTGGAACCGAACAAATCATTGAGCATACTGATTATTTCGGTATCTGTTTCTTCATACGAGAGCGTGGGTTTTTTATTGGGTGCTTGACGCCAAGGATGGTTACTTGAAGGTCTAGCTTTACTGTTCAATTGTGGTTTGTTTTGCCCTTTAAAGCAGCTAGCAGCCACCTTTTTAGGTCGTTCCATAAGCACCTTGGTTTCATACACCACATTGGCATAAACAGCTTTTACACCGATTCTTGAGCCAGTCAAAACAGTAAGTTTAGCATCAGGCATAGCAGCAGCCCTATCACCATTTTTAATAAGTTGATAATATTTACCTTTGTAAGAAAAAGCCGATCCTTCTATAATTGTTCGTCTATCCTTGATACAAAGAATATAATCAAGATTGATATTAGGATCAGAAGTTCTGAAAGCCTCTTCAGGATTTTCAGGTTCAACACCGAATTTTTCATTGTAAGCATCGATAAACTGGGACAAGAAAGCATTTGCAGCTTCCATAGTATTAATACCCCTAATCTTAAATTCAACAGGAAGCCTACTTTGTAGAGTATCCCATAGCCTTTCTATACGACCTTTAGCTTGAGGCGAATGAGCCTTAATAATATTAATTCCAAGCTCATCCATTGCTCTTCCAAACTGGGTAACATTAACCGTCTTTCCCTCAAGCTGCTCCTCAATAGATAACTTGCCGTCATTAGGGGAAACAAAGATAGTATGGCGATCACAATATATACTCATTGGAATACCATATCTAGCAATTATTTGCCTTATGATTTCAAAATAACCTTCCATACACTCATTGGGAGTAAAGAAAAGAGCAAGGATTTCACCAGTAGCATCATCTATTGCACCATGAAGAGAAAACGAACCTTCACCAATAATCCATTCATGGGGTGAAGCATCTATTTGCACCAGCATTCCCTTTTGCGGCATTCTCTTTCTCCTGTGGTGTGTCTTACGTTTACGGTGCTTTTTAGGGCTCTTAATACCTTCATTTGTCAAAATCCTATATACTGTTGAATAGCTTACTTTAATCTTCTCGTGTTCAGTAAGCAACTCCTGAAAATGAGAAAAATTAGCTTCTGCATACTTAGATTGTTTTAACTGAATAATTTTAGTCCTTGTTTCATCTAGGACAGCATGCTGTGGTTTACGACCTCTATTTTTATGAATTATGAACGCAGGTCCTTGTTTTAAAACGCCTCCCTTTAACCTTATCACTTGGCGTTCACTGAGGTTTAAAAGCCTAGCTGCATCCTTGATGGTTATGACCTTATCAATGGTTTGATTAATAACTCTAAGCCGTGATATTTCTTTTTGTGTCATATTTAAAATCTCCTTACGCATAC
>DUOC01000031.1 GCA_012839065.1 Thermoanaerobacterales bacterium
CTCGATTCTATACAAAACAGAGGTGAGATTTATATGTGGTCTTATATTGTAAGGAGGATTTTATTAGGTATTTTAGTGCTTTTTGGAGTTATAACAATTACATTTTTTCTGGTAAGAGTAGTGCCATCTAACCCGGCTGCTAGCTGGGTCGGTCCGAGAGCGACAGCAGAGCAAATAGAACAAGCCACTAAAGAATTAGGGCTTGATAAACCCTTATATGTACAGTATTGGAGATATATATCAGGATTGGCAAGGGGAGATTGGGGTTATTCAATAAGGACAAAACAGCCTGTTTTAGAGGATTTAAAAGCATATATTCCAGCTACTTTGGAGTTGGTTATTTTAAGCATGCTGTTAGCGCTGATTTTTGGTATACCATTGGGGGTTATTGCTGCAGTTAAGCAAGACCGATGGCCTGATCATTTCTGCCGTTTTTTTTCTGTGGGTTCTGTTTCTCTTCCAACTTTCTGGCTTGGCATGACACTACAGCTTTTATTTTTCAGGACTCTCGGTATTTTGCCGATAGGTGGACGAATAAGCGAATTGGCAAGAATCATGTATCCGGTTAAAAAAATAACCGGTTTAATGGTATTTGACAGTCTTATCACAGGTAATTGGCTTGCCTTTGTTGATGCAGCGAGACATATTATTCTGCCCTGTATAACACTTGCAGCATATCCTATAGGTCTTGTAGCAAGGATGACCCGGTCATCTCTGCTTGAGGTTCTAAATGAAGACTATATAAGGGCTGCAAGGGCGTATGGGCTACCAGAAAGTATGATAGTTCTTTCTTATGCGTTAAAAAATGCATTAGGACCTACAATTACCGTACTAGCTTTATCGGCAGGATATTCGCTTGTCAATACATTCCTAATAGAAGCAATTTTTAACTGGCCCGGTCTTGGGAGTTATGCGTCGCTTTCTGTTATAACTTCTGATTATACAGCTGTTATGGGTGTTACGATTTTTACTGCGTGCAGCTATGTATTATTAAACCTTTTAGCGGATCTCCTTTTGGCAATTGATCCACGGGTAAGGTTATAAGGGGGTGTATCAGTTGGAAAAAGACACATTTGAGTTTTTAAAAGAATTACAACCTTTTATTAACAATATAAAGCATTCAATTTACCTTTTGAAAAAAAATAAATTAACGATGGCAGCTGTAATAATGGCTTTATTTATTATTATTATTGGTATTATTGCTCCTTATATAGTACCATATCCAAAACATGTAATTGGTGAAGCAAACCCAGAAAATAAGCTCTTACCGCCTGGAGGGAAGTATATTTTAGGTACTGATGAGCTTGGGAGAGACATTTTTAGCAGAATTATTTATGGGACCAGGATTTCTTTGCAAATTGGCATCCTAGCAGTAGGTCTTTCCCTCTTAATCGGTGTCCCTCTTGGTGTTATTGCAGGATATAGCGGAGGCAAAATCGACGAAATAATAATGAGAATTACCGATATCTTCGTAAGTTTCCCACCAATGCTGTTAGCTATGGCGATAGCGGCTTTTTTAAGCCCAAGCCTTACTAATGCTATGATTGCAATAGCAATTTCATGGTGGCCTTGGTACACGAGGATATTGAGAAGTCAGGCCATAGCACTAAGAGAAAGGCCTTTTGTTGATGCAGCAAAAGCTATTGGAACTCCTGATATCAAAATTATATTTACCCACATTCTTCCAAACTGTGCATCTCCACTAATTGTACAGGCATCTATGGATTTTGGGAGTGTCATTTTAACATCGGCTGCTTTGAGTTTTCTAGGTCTTGGTGCACAGCCTCCTACACCTGAGTGGGGATTAATGCTTAACACCAGCAGGAATTATTTCCTCACGGCATGGTGGTATTCAATCTTCCCGGGAGTGGCAATGTTTATTACGGTTTTGACTTTTAATCTGCTTGGAGACGGCTTACGGGAGATACTTGATCCCAAAACCAGACAAATGTAGAGGTGAAGACTGACATGACAAAACCATTGTTGGAAATAAACAAATTGAAAGTGAACTTTAACACGTATTATGGTTTAGCAAAAGTCCTGGATTTGGAGCATCTTTTTGTAGAGAAGGGTGAGACTTTTGGGCTTGCAGGAGAAAGCGGTTCTGGGAAAAGTATTACAGCTTTATCAATATTTAATCTCTTACCATGCCCACCTGGTGAAATTGAGAGTGGAGAAATTTTTTATAACGGTGAAAATCTCCTTACAAAGAGCGAAAAGGAGATGCGGCAAATTCGCGGTAAAAAACTTTCTATGATCTTTCAAGATCCTATGTCATCGCTAAATCCTGTTTTTACAGTTGGAGAACAGATAAAAAGGGTTATTGTGCATCATGACAAGGTTGCTAAAAAGCAAGCTGAAGCGAGGGCTCTAGAGCTATTTGACCTTGTTAAACTGCCAGACCCTAAAAATACTATGGACAAATACCCTCATGAATTAAGCGGAGGAATGCGTCAAAGAGTAATTATTGCCATGGCACTTTCTTGTGGGGCTGAATTTTTGATTGCAGATGAGCCTACTCGTGCATTGGATGTAACTATTCAAGCAGGGGTTTTGGAGCTGATTAAAGAGATAAAAAGGGAAACTGATCTGACAATGCTATTTATAGCAAACAGTTTAGGCGTTATTTCTGAAATGTGTGAGCGTGTAGCTCTTCTATATGCAGGGCAGATAGTTGAAACTGGTAGAGTTGAGGATGTTTTTAGGAATCCTCTTCATCCATATACATTTGCTCTTATAGAAGCTGTACCTAAACCTTCCCAAAAAGACAAACCTCTTTCAGTGACTGGTGGATTTCCACCTGATCCAATAAAAATGCCACAAGGATGTCGTTTCAATCCCAGATGTCCAAAGGCTGCTGAATTATGCATCAATAAAAAGCCAATAATGACAGAAGTTGAAAAAGGTCATTGGGTAGCATGTCATAATTGGGGAGGGGGAATATAGTGGTTAGTATTATGGAAGTTACAAATTTAAAAAAATATTTTCCCATTAAAGCAGGGGTTATGCAAAAACCGGTAGCTTGGGTTAAGGCTGTAGATGATGTAAGTTTTGACCTTAAAAAAGGTGAAGTGTTGGGTATCGTCGGAGAATCCGGGTGTGGTAAAACTACACTTGTAAGAGTAATGCTTAGGCTGCTTTTTCCTACAGACGGTCAAGTAAAATACGAAGGCAAAGATGTATTCAGCCTAAACAAAAGGGAACTCTATGAATTAAGAAAAAATTTGCAGATTGTTTTTCAAGATCCTTATTGGTCCCTCAACCCAAGAATGTTAGTGAGAGATATAATTGCAGAACCATTAAAAGTCCACACTAAGCTAAACAAAAAACAGCTCACAGAAAAAGTAGAAGAACTTTTAAAGGTTGTTGGCTTGAATCCAGATCACATACGTCGTTATCCTCATGAGTTTAGTGGCGGTCAGAGGCAAAGATTGGCAATTGCTAGGGCTCTAGCATTAAATCCGAGTGTGGTAGTTCTTGATGAACCTACTTCAGCAGTAGATGCGCTATCACAAGCCCAAATATTAAACCTTTTAAAGGATTTGCAAAGACAGATGGGGCTGACATATGCAATAATATCTCATGACCTGGGAGTGGTACAATATATGGCAGATAGGATATTGGTAATGTATCTCGGTAAAATTGTTGAAATAGGCTCAACAAATGACATTTTTTATAATTCGAAACACCCGTATACAAAAGCACTTATTTCAGCAATCCCTGATATAGATCCCAACACCAAAAGAAATGTTATACTTCTTGAGGGGAGTGTTCCTAGTGCTATAGATCCTCCATCAGGCTGCAGATTTCATACAAGGTGTCCTGAGGCAAGAGCAGAATGTAGTTTAAAAGAACCAGAATTAATCTCTGATGGTAATGGGCACAGCGCAGCATGTTTTTTTGCCAGCTGAAAGGAGGTTCAATATTTATGATCGCAAAGGAAGACATGAGGTGTGCTGTAGCTAACATAATGAAAAAAAATATGGGCTTAAAAGACGGTGAAACAATTCTAATAGTCAATGATGTCCCAGTAGCCCAAGAATGGAATGAGCCCATTAACAAGATAATTGATATTGGAAAAAGATCCATTTTTGCAAAACAATTTTATGAAATTACAATTGAAGAATTCAAAAACCACAAAGTTAGCTATTTGACATATTACACGCTCGGTCAGCATGGAGAGGAACCTCCTGAAGATGTGGGTAAGGCGATGATTTGCAATGATGTTATTATAGGTATAAATTCATATTCACTCTCCCATACGATTGCAAGACAAATAGCTTGCAATAGAGGCGCTAGAATTGCGAGTCTTCCTAATATCCTCCCCGAAATGTTTTTGAGAAATGGGCCTTTAGATGTAGATTATGAGAACATGAAAGCAATTACTCTCAAGGTTTCGCAAGTTTTATCAAAAGGCAATAATGTAAAAATCATTGCTCAAAACGGAACAGAACTTTATTTTAACATCGCAAGTAGAGTAGGGAAAGCCGATACTGGTTTGATACATGAAAAAGGTGATTGGGGTAATCTGCCTGGTGGTGAAGCATGTATAGCTCCAGTGGAAGGAACTACCTTTGGCAAGCTTGTAGTTTCTGCAGATTGGTATTCTGGGCTTGAGCAGGATATGATATTCTTTTTCAAAGAGGGTGAAGTAGTGGAAATAATCAACGGCGGCAGGCTCGGTGATTATTTCCGGAAGCTATTAAATCCCTCTTCCCAAGACCTAAAATTTAGACGCCGGCGCAATTGTGCTGAATTAGGGATTGGCACAAACCCCAATGCAAGACGTAGGGATAATGTGCTTGAGGCAGAAAAGATAAAAGGCACTATACACATAGCAATAGGCGATAATAGCTATTTGGGCGGGTTAATTTCTTCTGACATACATGAAGACTTTATAGTTGATAAACCCGATGTTTATATAGATGATACTTGTATTATAAAATCGGGCAAACTAATTTGGGAGGTGTAAACTACTTATGAAATATTATGAAATTGAGATTAGCAAAGCTGCAAAGGTTCTTGTTGAAGATATTTTGGAACTAAAAAAGGATGAAACATTTGCTATTACAGCAGACACAGAAAGTGACAAAAGGGTTGTAAATGCTGTCGCAGGAGCAGCTTTTGCTGCAGGTGCAAAGCCTATGGTAATATGGGTTGCGGCCCCTATGGGTGTTGGGAAAGCGGCAGATCCAATGCTACCAGTAGATGCCCTCTCTGAAGCTTTAAAACAGGCAGATGTTTGGGCTGAATTTAATAACAAGTGGTTATTATATTCTACTCCTTTTGAAAGGGCTGTTTTAGGAAATAGCAAGATAAGATATATAAATCTCGTCGGTATGGATGTAGATATGATTGTAAGAGTCATAGGCAGGGTGGATACAAACCTGCTGGCAGAGTTCATGTTCGAGGTAAGAGATATGACCCATAAGGCAAAAAAGATGAAAATAACTACCCCTGCAGGCACTAACTTGGAATTTGAAAACAATCCAACACACCCTATAAGTTGTGATGTAGGTAAAGCTAATGTGCCGGGTATACACTATCTTTCAGGTCAAATCGGATGGACACCGATACTAGAAACAATAAACGGTACTTTAGTATTTGACGGTTCTGTTGAACCGCCATGTGGTCTTCTTACTGAACCAATAATAATTACTGTAGAAAAAGGTAGAGTAATTAAGATTGAAGGAGGTAGGCAGGCTGCTGAATTTAAAAAATGGCTTGAAAGTTTTCATGATCCTCATATGTTCAGACTAGCCCATGTCTGCTATGGTTTCAATCCAGGAGCAAAACTTACGGGAAATATTCTTGAAGATGAAAGAGTTTGGGGAGCTACTGAATGGGGGCTTGGATACCAGAGCGCCACAGATTGCCCTCCTGATGGAATTCCGGCTGTATCTCATACTGACGGAATATGCTTGAATTCTTCAGTATGGCTTGACGGTGTACAGCTGCTTGATAAAGGTGTTGTTGTACATGAAAAACTTAAAGATATTGCAGAGGAACTTACAGGTAATTTACACGGGTGTTAAGGCAGGTTGTTTTTATACTGCAACCTGCTGTTTGCTTAAAGAACGAGCAACTTTCTTTGTATAAAATCCTTATATCGATTTGTTGGATAGACCCCGCCCTTAAAAGGACCTTTTGAAACAAATCTCCTCAAAGGATGTAAAAAAAATGTTTCACATTTGCAAATTATGGTTTTTGAAGGGAAAGTCTCACTTTTTATCGAATCTAAATTATTGAATACAGTGAGATGTAATGGAGGGTCTTCACATGGGAATTAAAGTTAAAGATGCCTTAAAGATTGGTGGGCTAAAAGAAGCAAGAGTTCTGTCAGGTCATGGGGGTCTAAATAATAAGATAGAACATGTTGATGTCATTGAAATGCCAGATATTGTAAAATGGTTAAGAAGTAACACTCTTATGCTAACTACGTTCTATGCGATTAAAGACGATAAGGAAGCACAGATAAACATCATTAGAAAAATGGCAGAAGCGGGAGTGGCTGGACTTGTTATTGACCCGAAAATGTATCTTGGGCAACTGCCAGAAGAAATCCTTCAACTTTCTAATGAGCTTAATCTGCCTATTATTGAACTCCCCTATGAAGTCGGATATATAGATGTTATAACACCTATAGTAAATGCTATTTTCAATTGGGAAAGCTGCCAGCATTTAAAATCAAAACAAATAAGCGAAGTTTTTACGAACATTATATTAAAAAAAGGCGGTTTTCAAGAAATAGCAGATACACTCACAGAATTTGTCGATTGTTCGCTGATAATTCTAGACAAATACTTAAATATTCTTGCATGGACTAATAATAAGCCAGATGGCAATCGCGAACTGGAAAATTTCATCAAGGAGGGCAATACAATTGCTCTGTTAAAGGCGATGGATATTGAAAAAGATGATGTAAATGTTGCAGCAAGAGGTCAGATGAAATATATGGATAAAAATATCGCAATTATGTTGGTACCAATAAAGGCAGATATGGATATTTATGGTTATATAACATTTTGGAATTTTGACAGGGTTTTTAATGAAATAAACTTGATTGCCATTGAACATGCTTCCAAAGTTATAGCAATTGAATTAATAAAAAAAGAAGCTGTTCAAGAAAATCATAAAAGACAAAAGGCTTCATTTTTTGCAAAGCTTTTTTCTGGGGATATCACTTCGGAGGAAGACATCTACAAAGAGGCGGAAAATATGAACATTAGCCTTTACGGTGTAGGTTCGGTAATAATTATAGAAATCTGTCAGATACATAAGGATCTTTGCAGGCAAAATAAAATCTCCCTAACTAATATTATTGAACAGCTTTATTATAAGTTATTTTCGCTTCAAAATCTTATAGTAATTCAAGATTGCAAGAAAATCGTAATTTTACCAAAGTTAGAACATAATACGGATAAATATGCAGCAAAAGATCATTTGATAAAAATTGCTAAACACATAA
>DUOC01000004.1 GCA_012839065.1 Thermoanaerobacterales bacterium
AAAAGGGAAATTATAAAATATATAGAATTAATATATAAATGTCATTATAATTTAAAAGAAAACAAACAAGAAAGGATGATGAAGAATGAAGGATATTAAGGGAACAAAAACAGAGAAAAATTTGCTTGAGGCTTTTGCAGGTGAATCACAGGCAAGGAACAAATATACATATTATGCTTCTAAAGCTAAAAAAGAAGGGTATGAGCAGATAGCTGCTATTTTCCAAGAAACAGCAGACAATGAAAAAGAACATGCTAAGATTTGGTTTAAGATCTTAAATGGCGGAGATATTGGTTCTACAGTTGATAACCTAAAGGATGCTGCCGAGGGTGAAAACTATGAATGGACCGATATGTATAGGAAATTTGCAGAAGAGGCAAAAGAAGAAGGGTTTGATGATATAGCAAGACTGTTTAATATGGTAGCCAGGATAGAGAAAGAACATGAAGAAAGATACTTAAAACTCTTTGAGAATTTAAAGAACGGTAAAGTTTTCTTGAAAGACGAAACTTCAGTCTGGAAATGCAGAAACTGCGGTCATATACATATCGGTGAAAGGGCTCCAGAAATTTGTCCTGTATGCAGTCATCCTAAGGCATTTTTTGAGATTAAAGCTGAAAACTATTAATTGTTGGTTTACAAAAATGTGCAGTAGAAATACTGCACATTTTTTTTGATGGGGGGAGGAGAGATATTAGAGTCGTTGTTTTTTTTCATAGTTCTATGGTATTATGTTTTTAAGGGCATTATAACGGATATTATTTAGTTATAACAAATCATATATAAAAATATTGGAGGGGATGTGCGTTGAAATATAGTTTACTCGGCAGAACTGGTATGAAGGTGTCGAGAATCGGTTTTGGCGGGATACCTATTCAGCATTTAAACCAAAACGAAGCAGATGAAGTAATACACAAGTGTTTGGAAATGGATATCAATTTTTTCGATACAGCACGGGGGTATACCGAAAGCGAGAAATTGATCGGCAGCGCTCTCAAAGGGCGCAGAGAAGGTATCTATATTGCTACGAAATCGGGTGTTAGGCATAAGGATGGTATGTTTTCGGAAGTTGAGACTTCGCTGAAAAATCTGCAGACTGACTACATAGATCTATATCAGCTGCACAATATAGGTTCTGTTGAAGAATTTGAAAAAGCTATAGGGGAAGATGGGGCATATAAGGCTCTAAAACAGCTTAAAGCAGAAGGAGTAATTAAACATATTGGGATTACAAGCCATAAGACGAAGATTATAGAAAAAGCTATTGAGTCGGATTTATTTGAAACGGTTCAGTTCCCATTTAATATTGTAGAAACAGAAGCAGGTGATGTTTTTAAAAAAGCCTTTGGAAAAAACATAGGTACAATAGCAATGAAGCCACTTGCGGGCGGGGCGATAAGGGATGGTAGAAAAGCACTTAAGTTCTTGTTGGGGTATCCATATCTAAATGTTACAATACCGGGTATGGATTCTGTGGAACAGGTTATTGAAAACGCGGGTGCTGCTGATGATATTAAACTTACTGATGAGGAAAAGGAAGAACTAATGGCAACCGCAAAAGAGTTAGGGCAAAGCTTCTGCAGGAGATGCGGCTATTGCTTGCCGTGTTCCGAAGGTATAGATATACCTTTTATGTTTCTTGTGGAAGCATATTATTCCAGATATGAGCTTAAAGATTGGGCAAAGAATAGATATTTTTCACAGCCTAAAAATGCTAGTGCTTGTATACAATGCGGAATATGTGAAACTCGCTGTCCCTATGAACTGCCTATAAGAGAAATGATGAATAAGGTTAAGAACATTTTTGAATAAAAAACAAGGTGCTTTTTATAGCGCCTTGTTTGAGATGTTTACAGGTCTTAATTTTTTATTTCTTCGATTTTCTTTTTTAAGGAATCAATATTATTAATATGCCCAGTGATCTTACCGCACAATTCCATTATATAGCTGTCAAATTCTTTACCTGCTTCACAACATTCAAAACAGTATTTTCCAAT
>DUOC01000032.1 GCA_012839065.1 Thermoanaerobacterales bacterium
ACTATACTGTTTCAAGACAGTATTCTTCTAGGGATATGGAACTCCTTGCAAAACTTGTCTATGCCGAGTCAAGAGGAGAACCTTACATAGGACAGGTTGCAGTTGCTGCAACTGTAATAAACAGAGTAAATAGTCCCATATACCCCAATACTATCCCTGAAGTAATATTTCAGATCGAAAACGGCTATTATCAATACTGCAGCGTAAGAGAAGGACAAATCTATCTTACACCGAATGATATAGCAAGGAATGCTGCACTTGATGCTGTTTTCGGCTGGGATCCTTCTAATGGGGCTTTGACTTTCTACAATCCGAGATTTACCACGAATAAATGGGTTTTAACACGTCCTTACTGCACCACAATTGGAAATCATATTTTTGTTAAATAGATCCCGAAAGGGGTCTATTTTTATCCTAAGACCATCAGATTTTATTATACCAGATACTGGTTAATGAGACAATCACAATTTGAGGCGGTTCCAAATTATTCACGTTGCACGAACTCCGTTGATTATTGAGGAATAAAAAGGATATAATGTAGAGAGTATCAAATATATACATGGGAGGTATTTATATGGTTAATATAGCTGATTCTACTATAAATGATTTTTTAAATAGATTGAATTCCACAGCTCCTACTCCCGGCGGCGGGAGTGCTGCAGCCCTAACAAGTGCTGTTGCAGCCGGGCTTTGCGGCATGACGGCAAAAATGACTGTAGGTAAGAAGGGATATGAATCTGTTGAAGAAAATATGAAGGGTTGTATTAAGGAAATTGATAAGCTTATTCAAGAGCTAAAACAATTAATAGACGAAGACACCCAAGCTTTTGAAAAGGTTTTGGACGCATATAAACTTCCTAAAGCTAATAAAGAAAGTGCTGCTTTAAGAGAAAAGGCTGTTCAGGAAGCCTTAATCGGAGCAGCTTTTGTTCCTTTAAAGATTGGGGAGAAAAGTTTGAAAGTAATCGAAATAGCGCTTTTATTGTCAGAAGAAGGAAATAAAAATGTAATCACAGATGGGGCGGCGGCTGTTTTTTTGGCTTATGCGGCAGTAGAAGTATCCATAATAAATGCGAGAATAAATAATGCCTCTATAAAAGATGATGAAGTTAAGGAACAAATAGAAAACAGCACAATTCGACTTGAAAATAAGGCAAAAGACCTGAAAGATAAGCTTTATCCCATATTAGAACGCAGGATCTAACAATAGCTATAGCATGTCTTTAATTTTACAAAAAAAGCGTTTTATGGACAATGTTTAATTAATATGCAGGAATTAGATTAATAAATGTAGAAATAATTAGTATCTGATAAAAGTGCAATTGAGTTTTGGGAGGTACAATTAATGAGCATAAAGATAATATCGGATAGTGCCTGTGATTTACCTGAGGAAATAATAAAAGAAAATGATATAGAGGTTGTTCCATTCCACGTACTGTTTGGCGATGATGATTATCTTGATAGGGAAACTATCTGGCCTGAAGAGCTTTATAAAAAGATGAGGCAGGGGTTTATGCCTAAAACCTCACAAGTTACCCCAAAACAGTTTGTGGACGTCTTCACAAAACATGTAAAAGAAGGCAGACAATGTCTGTATATAGCTTTCTCTTCAAAAATGTCAGGGACATGTGAAGCAGGTATACTAGCAGCACAGCATGTTAAAAGTACATATCCCGGCAGTGTAATTGAAGTTATAGATACTGAAGGTGGTGCTCTTGCACAGGGTTTAGCAGTGTATGCGGCTGCCAAAATGGCTCAAGAAGAGAAACCTATAAACGAAATTGTTGAAGAGATAACACTTCAGTCACAACATACTGAACATATATTTTCCGTTGATGACCTCGAATACCTCTTTAGGGGAGGGAGAGTGAATCGCATAAGCTCCTTTGTGGGAGGTATTCTTAATATAAAACCAATATTACATGTAAAGGAAGGGCGCATGATTCCTATTGAAAAAGTAAGGGGTAAAACGAAAGCCATTAAGCGGATAGTTGAGATTATGGAAGAACGGGGAGAAGATTTGCGGAACCAGATTATTGCGATAAATCATGCAGACGATATGGAGTCTGCCTTAAGGCTCAAGGAGTTAATTGTAGAACGATTTGGAACCCAAAACTTTATTATAAACACAGTAGGGTGTGTACTCGGTTCTCATATAGGGATAGGCGGGGTAGCTGCGTTTTTCCTGAACAAGGAATACTATAAACTGAAATCATTAAAGTGAATATTTAAAAACCGATTCTATCAAGAAGGGGAAATCCCTTCTTTTTTCATTTTTGGCACAATTTTTGCAATATGTATCATTAAGATACATAAAAGCTAAAGAATGTACTGATTATGAAACACAGATGAAACATATTAAAGGGATATTAAAGAATCACAGTTAAATAATATACACAATATACAGAATACTCAAAAAAACCTTTCGTAAATATATATAATTATAGATTAATCAGAGGAATATGTTTAGAATGGAGGTGATATTTTATAATGACTAATAGCCTACTTGAAAAAATCTGTAGTACGGAAATATCAGGTGTTATTATTGAGGTAACTGACAGCAATGGGGATGCTGTCTTATCTAGTAATAATAACGGCATGATCAGATTGAATGATAATTATAAGTTATTTAAGACATTTAGAGATAAT
>DUOC01000033.1 GCA_012839065.1 Thermoanaerobacterales bacterium
AGTCCTGTGGGAGGAAAGTAATTCAAATAAATAAGCAGACCCCAAGCTAAGCTTTTATATATATATTTACCCCCAGTTAACAACTGGGGGATTTTTTTTTAAAAAATCATTGCATACTTATACGGATTAATGTATAATTATAAGTATATAATTTTAATGAAATTAATTATAATCAGGGGGGGTCTTTGATATGTTCGCTGCAGGTATAAGGTATCTGCATCGCTTGAGGCAGAAAATATAGTATCATTATAATATAAAAATATACCAAATTTTAAAGGAGGATTTAAAATGGCATTAAATACAGAAGTTATTTTTGCTAATGATTTTTATTCGAAAATGAACATGCAAGGTAAAGATATCCTTACCCTACACGAGCTTACAACAGAAGAGATATACAAAATATTAAAGACAACCGATTTTTTAAAGAAACAGCTTAAAAAAGGTGAAATTTATAAGCCTTTAAAAGGCAAGACATTAGGAATGATTTTTCATAAATCTTCAACACGAACCCGGGTATCTTTTGAGGTAGCCATGTGGCAGCTTGGAGGCTATGCACTGTATTTAAACCAAAATGATCTTCAACTGAACAGAGGAGAGTCTATATCCGATACTGCAAAGGTACTTTCACGTTATCTAAACGGAATAATGATAAGAACCTTCTCACATGATGATGTTGTTGAATTAGCTAAACATGCAGATATTCCCGTCATTAACGGGTTGACTGATTTAACCCATCCTTGTCAGGCATTGGCGGATCTTTATACTATATATGAATATAAGAATAGACTTGCCGGATTAAAATTGGCATATATCGGAGATGGAAACAATATGGCACATTCTCTTCTCTTCGGATGTGCAAAAGTCGGCATGGACATATCTGTAGCTTCTCCGAAAGGCTATCAACCGAATGAAAATATCGTGGAACTGGCAAAAGATGATGCAAAACATACTGGCAGCAAGATATTGATAACAGATAATATTAAGGAAGCTGTCGAAAAAGCAGATATTATATATACCGATGTATGGGCAAGCATGGGGCAGGAAGCTCAAAAAGAGACCAAAATCAATGCACTAAAAGATTATCAGGTAAACAGTGAAGTAGTTAAATTGGCAACAGATGATGTAATTATAATGCACTGTCTCCCGGCACACAGGGGCGAAGAAATAACAGATGAAGTAATCGATGGTCCCAATTCAGTCGTATTTGATGAAGCTGAGAATAGGCTTCATACACATAAGGCAATTCTTGCTTTAGTTATCTGAATGATTTAATAATTGGGAGGTCTTATAAATATGAATAGAGCATTAAGTAAAGACTTGGATTATGTAATATCGTCAAATTGTAAGGATTTGTATGATAAATTCGTAAAAGATAGTATAAATTACGCTAAAATTTTAGTTTATACTGAAAAAATTACGCAAGAAGAAGGAGCAATTATAATAAAAGCCCTTGTAGAGGTAATGGATGAGATTAAAAGAAATGTGTTTCCCTATAGAAGTGTACCATGTTCTAAAGGTGTTAAAAAAAGGCTTACAGAAAAAATAGGCCCCGCAATATGTGGACAGCTTATATTTGAATAGAAGTTGTTAAATTGAAATTGCTGCTAATTAAGTAAGTGATGATTCTAAAAGTGTAGAAGTCTTAAAGAAGAATATGCCGGGCTGGGGTAAGAAATATACTTTGGATATTGAAGATATTAGAGAACTAAATCTGCCTGTGGTTAATATAGGTCCCTATGGCAAAGATGCACACAAATACACTGAAAGGGTATATATGCCATATTCTTTTGAGACTGTGCCTAGGATAACTTATGAGTCTATCATTTCTTTACTTGGATAGATAATATTCACTTAACCCCTGAAAAAAGGGGTTTTTTGTTTGACTAATACAAGAAGGAAACTTAAATAATAATATAGAAGTAAAATAATAACTAATATTGGTGCAGAAAGTAACTTTTATAAGGATGACGGTACTTCGCTAGAGTTTCTACACAAGAATTACAACTTACATAAATAATTGTGAATTTAAAGCAGGTGCAATTAAATATGATTAAACAAATATTTAATTTAATTACAGCTCCTTTTATAAAATACAAGACTTATATACTTATAACAATTGTGATTTTTATTATTTCATCTATGTATGGCTCTTTTAAGGTCAGCAACATCACCCCGGAAGAAGTTCTATCGATAAGCGAAGAACTGCTTTATTCAACTTTTATAGAAAACCCGTTTAACGATTTTATTTTCCGTATTTTTGGATCTTCAATATTTTGGCTGATATTAATAAGGAACATATTAGTTATGGTTATTGTTTTATACGGAAGCTTAATTACTATAGGGATAGTAGGGGTTATTGCAATAATTAGCAACGGGCATATAACCGGATTAGCTTTAAATGTGATGACTTCTGCTTCAGAGTTACCTATGCACAAGATAGTTCTAGGAGGCATACTGCCACACGGTATTTTTGAGCTTCCTGCTTTCTTTCTGGCTTGCTCACTGGGGCTCTATGCCGGCGCGGAACTTATTCGTGCTGTATTTAAGAAAGGTAGATTTAGATTTATTTTTTTGCTTAAACATTTTTCTGCAATATTAGTAAAGGTTATTATTCCCTTGCTAATTGCTGCAGCATTTATCGAAACATATATTACTCCTATTATTTTTGAATATATATTAGGTATCTAGTGCTGTTATAGCCATGGAGGGAATTTTCATGAAATATAAGGTACCGAACAGATTTAATGGGTGCAGTTTAAATACCATATTAAGAAAAGAATTAGGTATTTCAAAACGTTTGCTAAAGATCTTAAGGCTGAATAAAGGAATACTCCTTAACGGCAAACCTGTGAGGGTCAAAGAAACTAATGTTAAAGAAGGAGAGATACTGGAATTAAAACTTAATGATTGCGAAACAAGGGATACAACTGACCCTCAAGACATTCCTATAAAGGTTGTCTATGAAGATGAAAATATGCTTGTAGTAGATAAACAGGCAGGCATTGTTGTGCACCCAACATATAATTACCCGGAGAATACACTCGCAAATGGTATAGCTTATTATTGGAAGTCAAAAGGAGAAGAATATACCATAAGATATGTCAACCGGTTAGATAAAGGTACATCAGGGTTGATAATTGTAGGTAAAAATCGATATGCATGTTCACTGCTTCAAAAAACACATATAGATAAACAATATATTGCATTGGTATGGGGTGAATTTAATATAGATAGCGGAATAATCGATATGCCAATTAGGAGGAAACATGAAAGCTTTATTGAACGCCAGGTAGGAGAAGGAGGGAAAAGGGCTGTTACAAAATATGAAGTAATAGAGCATCTACAAGGCATGACCCTTCTTAAATTGAATCTAATAACAGGGGGACTGTTTATTCAAAAGGTGACTAAGGGGAAGACGGAAGAGTTAGATCCCCGGGCTTC
>DUOC01000034.1 GCA_012839065.1 Thermoanaerobacterales bacterium
ATTTTAGCACCAATCTTTCTTACATTTGGGGGGGTTCCCGGGCAATTCGGCATCCTGCCCGGTGCAGTTCGATGCCCCTGCTGCGTTTAACCCTTGTAGGGCAGTATTTGACCGCCCGCTACTAGAAAACGGTCTTGTTTGCTTAACGGGATCTTGCCGTCATCTTCACATCACAAGGGTTTTTACGCTGGAATATTATTTGAATACTTCCGGATACAATATTTTTGCTAAGCCTTCATAGGCTTCATGATATCTATCATTGGCTTTATATAGATACAGATCTTTAGGCAGTATTATATATCTGCCTTCTTTGACGGCTTTTAGTGATGACCATGCCGGATTAGATTCAACATCTTTTTTAATCCTTTCCGTTATCTTCACTTTATCGCTCCCCATCGTCTGAACAAATATAAAATCGGGATCTTCTTCAATTATTTTCTCCATACTGAATATTTTGCTGGAAGCATTATCATTACCGGTATCACAATCAGATATATTAACAGCCCCAAGGTCTTTTACCATTTGCCCTACAGTAGTATTTGAATCTCGAGTGCTTATATCTTTCGCTGTGGCAAAAAGTATCAATACTTTAGGTTTTTTATCTTTAGGCACTTTTTTAATAATTTCTTCTATAGAATCCATTACATCGATTGCGTATTTTTCATATAAATCTTCTCTCCCTGTTAATACTGTAAAAAGTCTGACTACTTGAAAATAGTCCTCCTTAAATATAACATCTACCACTACTACATCTATACCATTTTGTTCCAATATACTTGCTGCTTCAAGTTGGGATTTACGTTGAGAAGCTATAATCACCAAATCCGGTTCTAAAAATAATATTTTTTCGACACTGGGTGAACTTAAATCACCAACAATTTCAACATCCTTTGCTTCATCAACAGGTTTGTCTTCTGTAGGAGACACCCTGCCAACTGCCTTGCCTCCACACTTATACCAAAGATCCAAGCAAGAATTGTCTAAGCAGACTACCCTTTCCGGATTCTTTGGTATTGTCAACTCTTTGCCTCGTGCATCTGTAAACGTAACATTGTCACCATCGATATTTATACCGTAATCTGATTCAGGTTCTACTTTGTTTGCACTTTGACTACCGCATCCTGATACAATTAAAGGAAATAAAATAAATATTAATAATACTGTACAAAACCTTGATTTTTTCATTATTTACACCCCTTGTATACTATATTTAGGGCCACATTTTTAATGGTCTAAACATAGTTTTTTTTAAAATCAAAAATCCCACAGCCTCGTTGAGCTGTGGGATTTGCTTACCATTATAAGTTATTATAATATAAGTTGCCCTGTCCCTCCGAAGGCTTACTTATAGCAGAAACAGGCAGGTCTCCTGACTTGTGGTTCATACTACTCTCGACGCCTTCCCGGGTAAATATCCAGTGGCTAATGTCGATTTCGTCCCACTTACAGTAGCGGGGGCTGTATCGGATTTTCACCGATTTCCCTGTTAAAACCTATTTCCCTTATATTTTTTTGTATCCTTATAATACCATATGATCAAAGGATAGTCAATGGACATGCAATGTGATTTTGCCATTGTTCCACTGTGTATGTGGCTCCGCATATCCGTATATTTTTACTTAAACTATTTGAACACCAAGCGTATTTTCCATCTCATTTAGTGCAAAATCATGAGCCTTTTCATCAAAGGATGATACACAGTCTTTAACAACCGTTACATCATAATTAAGCATCCTTGCATCTGCAGCAGTATAAAGCACGCAAATATTAGTACATACCCCAACTAATATCAGTTCTGATATGCCTAACTCCCTCAAATATGCATCCAGATCTGTTCCGAAAAACGCACTATATCTTCGTTTTGGTATGATGTAATCCCCGGGCTTTGGTGCAAGTATATCTACTATTTCTCCACCTGTAGTACCTTTCACGCAGTGAAGTTCAAACATTTTAAATTCTGCATCATCTTCCCTATGGCTGTCACAGATGTATATGACGGGGATACCGTTTTCCCTGGCTTTTTCGATAGTTTTTTTAACTTCTTCAGTTACCTTTTCCGCTGTCTCTCCTATATATAGAGCACCATCGGGGCTGATAAAATCATTCAGCATGTCAATAACCAATAATGCCTTTTTACTGCTCAATTATACAGAACCTCCTCTCCCTATATTTTATTAATTCCATTATCCCTCTTTTCCCCTTATTCTCTTATTTTAGTGTGGGAATTCTTCAAAATTTAGGAATTCTTCTGAAGTGAAGATGACAGTAAACAGTCCCTTAAGTAAAATCGCTGTTATTTTGCAGTTTAATATAGGTCTTTTTTTTTGTTTCTTGATCTATTACAATTTCATACAACTTATCAAATTGCAGACCGCTGCCTTTTGCAAAATCATTTATAAAATCGGCATCTTCACCGGTAAATCTTACAGCTATACCGCAGCTTGTGCTAATTTCCCTTGGTACGGGGATAGAAAACGGTTCATATCCGGATTCACGCATAGCTTTTTCAAATCTTATTGCATGAAATGTAGAGTAAAAAGTTATAAGAAAAGTTTTCATCTCAAGAAACCTTCTATAACTATTTTAACTGCTTCCTCTTCTGTAAGACCGAGACTCATGAGTTTAATCAACTGCTCCCCGGCAATCCTGCCTATAGCTGCCTCGTGAGTAAGCTCGGCAAGAGGGTGTTCTGCCCATATCTCCGGAACTGACCTTATCTTTCCATTATCCATAATAATTGAATCACATTCCACATGCCCTTTGCCTTCTGCCTTTGCTATTACTCGGGGTTGAAATATTTGAGCTGAAGAACCCTTTGCCACCGAACGTGAAATAACTTTAACAGAACTGTTCTTACCAAGGAGTTCTACAATTACATCTGATTTCGCTTCTTGATCTCTGTGGGTCATAAGCTTTTCAGTCATTGTAAGTGTAGCATTTTTATAAAGTTTTGCCTCAGTCAAACGATATGTGTCATCTACACCTTCAATCTGGATCATTTCAAAATCAGCAGTGCCGCCTTCATAAACATGGACAATTGTTTTCGGATTTAAAACTCGTTTGCCTGTGCCCTCCCCTTCTCCGTAATGTTTTTCTACATATCTGATCTTTGCATTTTTGCGGACGATTATTTCGTGGACTCCGTCATGTCTTGATTCTTTTGAACCGGAATTATGGATTCCACATCCGGCTACTACAAGGACATCAGAATCTTCGCCTATATCTATAGTATTATAGACAACTTCTTTAACTCCGCTTAATGAGATTATTACGGGTATATGGACGGATTGATTTCTCGTCCCGGGTTTTACAATAACATTTATTCCCTGTCTGTCCTTTTTTTGAGAAACTATAATATTATCCGTTGAATTAATTGAAAGTCCGGCTCCATCTTTACGTATACTGTAGGCTCCCTGCGGCACATCGTGCAGATCAGCTACTGTATTAAGTAGTTTTTTATCTATCGCATTCAGCATCTTCATCCCCCCTACATACATCCCGAAACTTGCAGCATATGTCGCTCTTTATCTGCGGAAGAATCTTATGAGCCGGTCCGATTTTTTGTACTCCCCCATTACAAATTACTACTATTTCATCGGCTGTTGAAAGCAGCCTTTCCTGGTGACTTATTACAATCGTAATACCGCCATTTTTATTGTGATTTTCCTTTATCACATTTATCAGCTCATCAAAGCTCCAAAGATCTACACCCGCTTCCGGCTCATCAAATATTATCACATTAGGCTGTTTTAGAAGGACAGAGGCTATTTCTATCCTCTTCATTTCACCCCCTGAAAGGCTCCCATCTATTTCCCTGTCCAAATATTCTTCCGGGTTAAGACCTAGGTTTGTCAGGCTTCTATTTATGTGCTCCATGTCACCATTAGCACCGGCGGCAATCTTGAGAATATCCCTTACCCTTAAACCTTTAAATTTAGGTGGATATTGAAAAGCATATCCGATACCCAATTTTGCACGTTCTGTGATATCTGATTCAGTTATGTCTTTCTCATTGAAATATAGTTTACCGCTGCTGGGTTTAATAATACCCATTATAACCTTAGCAAAAGTAGTCTTTCCTCCACCATTAGGTCCTGTTATGCAGTAAAATTTCCCTTCTTCAAAACTGACGGAAATATTATCTAATATATCTATTTCAGAATCGCCATTCACAGCCTTCACTGAAATATCCTCTAATCGTATCATCGACTGTTTCCTCCTTCCATAAACAGAATCTTCAATTTCTGTACCAATGTTAGCAGAAAAATGACAAGCAGTCAATCTACGCCTTTCCCTGCTTCAAACATTGATTCTAGTGTTAGAAGTATTCTGAGGTTCTCTTTACCGAAGGGCGCTCTACACTGAAATCAGCACTTGCTTTTAAGGATTCTTAGAGAATTTAATACCGCCAGGAGTGCAACACCTACATCAGCAAAGACTGCCTCCCATAAGACTGCATAGCCTAAAGCCCCCAGTATTAAAACAACTGCTTTCACTCCTAGTGAAAAATATATATTCTGCCACACTATACACTTCGTTTTTTTTGCAATCTTTATTGCACTGATAAGTTTTGACGGCTCATCGGTCATCAAAACAATATCAGCAGCTTCAATAGCAGCATCTGAACCTAGTCCCCCCATAGCTGCACCTATATCAGCCCTTGCAAGAACCGGTGCATCATTTATACCGTCTCCTATAAATATAAGTTTTTCCTTTGATGGTTTGTCTTTTTGTAAGGTTTCAATTATTTCGACCTTATCTGCCGGAAGGAGACTTGAATATACTTCATCTAATCCCAACTGCCCTCCTACCCTTCTCCCTGTCTTAGGAGAGTCGCCTGTAAGCATAACCAATTTTTTGATACCCAGTTTTCTCATCTCGCTGATAGTAGCCTTTGCATCATCCTTAATTTTATCGGAAATTGTAATGAAACCGGCATATTCCCCATTTATACCGACATGAAGTAGTGTTCCGTTCTTGTCTGATAAGGTTTCAGGAATGGCTATATGTTCCCTGTTCATCATCCTCTCATTCCCAATAGATACCTTTTTATCTTCAATTTTTGTAATAATCCCATGCCCCGGAACTTCTTCATAAAATTTGATCTTGCTGTCATCGATACCGTTCCCGTATGCATTTAAAATGGATAAAGCTATCGGGTGGTTAGAACGAGATTCTGCATAAGCTGCATATTGTAACAATTCTTCTTCACTATAATTTCCTTCAGGAACAATTTCATCTACACTGAAGACTCCTTGTGTAAGTGTACCTGTCTTATCAAATGCTGCAGTGTGCAAATAATTTAACGCTTCTAAATAATTACTGCCCTTAATGAGAATCCCATTTTTTGATGCAAGCCCAATACCTCCAAAAAAGCTGAGTGGAACAGATAGAACAAGTGCACATGGACATGAAATAACCAAAAATACAAGTGACCTGTACAGCCACTCGTGGAAAACTGCTCCGTGAATAAATAACGGCGGCAGGGCAGCAATAGCGATAGCAGAAAATATGGCTATCGGTGTATAGTACTTTGCAAACTCAGTAATAAAGTTTTCGGTAGTTGTCTTTTTACCGGCCGCATCTTCAACCAGCTCTAGAATCTTTGAAACAGTAGAATCTTCATATCTCTTTGCTACCTTAACCAATAATGACCCTTCTCTGTTAACAAAACCGCTTAATATTTCATCACCTACCCCTAAATCTCTAGGTAATGATTCCCCTGTTAGAGCTGATGTATCCAGTGTCGAGTAACCTTCTATAATAGTACCGTCAAAAGGCACCCTTTCCCCGGGTTTGATCATTATGATATCACCAATTTTAACTTCCTGTGGAACTACTTCCCGGATGTCGTTTCCCACCTTGAGGTTTACATAATCCGGTCTGCAATCAAGCAAGGACTTGATTGACTTTCTCGAATGGGCAACCGCAGCATCCTGCAAAAATTCACCAATACGGTAAAAAACCATTACAGCCACAGCTTCCGGATATTGTCGTATAGCAAAAGCACCTAATGTAGCTATCGTCATCAAGAAATTTTCATCGAAAACCTGTCCCATTATAATATTTCGGAAAGCCTTTTTTACTATTTCACCGCCAACTATAATATAGCTGACAGCGAAAAGTATTCCTTTCAACCAAATAGGGAATTGAAATGCAAGAGCAGTTATAAAAAATAAAATACCTGTAAAAAATATAATTATGCTATTGGAATTATTAAGAACATATTCTTTCCACGTTGTTATTTTCATTCCTGCTTTATTTATGATAATATCAGGTTCAATCTGATTTATTAAGCAAGTTATTTCTTCATCGATCCTATCTTCATCATCACTGTTACGAACTTTTACGTAAAGCTTTTTATTTATAAAATTAACAGAAGTGCTTTCTATGCCAGTAATACCTTTTATCTCTCTCTCAATTTTCTCAGCACAATGAACGCAATCTAATCCGTCTAATACATAATGTTTCTCTGTTCCCATGTCTCCGCCCCCTGCATATATGTTTTAACATTTGAACAATCGTTTAATTGTATTATAGCAATTACTATGTTTTTAAACAAGATGCTTTTTAAAATTTATCATAACGGGCGGTCATAATAAACCTGCGGAATAACACAGAGGGCGTTCCATACGACAAAGCGGAACGGTGAGGGCACCGCTCCCTACAAGCCGAACGATAATATCTGCTCCTTATGAAGATTTAGGTATTATCCTTCAGAAGAATTGGCATTATCGTCAATAACGATAACATTACATATTGGGTAAATAGCACACAGTAGAATAGGGGCGATTAGCGCAGTAAGCGAAACCTAGTAACATTGGATAAGTAATACGGCAAACAGCGATACCCACAGGG
>DUOC01000035.1 GCA_012839065.1 Thermoanaerobacterales bacterium
ACACTGACTGAGACTATCGATGCTGTTAGGATGGCAGAAAGGGCAGGCTATACCTCTATTATATCTCACCGATCAGGAGAAACAGAGGATACTACTATAGCAGATCTTGCTGTAGCTTTAAATACAGGGCAGATCAAAGCAGGTGCACCTTCCAGAACAGACAGAGTAGCTAAATATAACCAGCTTATGCGAATTGAAGAAGAATTAAATATTACTTCACGTTTTTTAGGTCAAGAAGTGTTTTTTAATCTGAAGAAATAAAATTATTAGTGTTTTTACACTTAAATCAATTACTATAAATAAAAACTTTTTAAATATAAGATGTAGCAGTTTACTAAGTAATTGTTATATTGTGTTTTAAATATAACTATGATAAAATTAACCATGGTTAAACCGAACTACAGCAGGAGGTGTTCAGATATTGATTACCGTTATACGAATTGTGCATGTCATTTTCAGTTTAGGGTTAATTATTACTGTATTAATGCAATCAGGGAAAAGTGAAGGCTTATCAGGTTCTATTGCCGGCGGGGCAGAAACTTTCTTTGGGAAGAAAAAAGGTATGGATGAATTACTAGGTAAATTGACATCAGTTTTTGCGGTATTATTCATTATAACTTCGGTTGTCCTTGCCATAGTGTAGGATAAAAATTCACTTTGACAACTGTTGAAGTGAATTTTAAAAATATACCGAAGAAATGATTTATAACTATAATTTACAGGAAGGAGAATGAGTTATGGAAAACTACATAGTTTTAGCTCCGCTAATGGGCGTTGTAGCTTTGTTGTTTGCTTATTTGCTGACTTCCAGGATTATGAAAAATCCTATCGGGAATGAACGCATGAAAGAAATTTCTGATGCAATCCACGAAGGCGCAATGGCATTTTTAAGAAGGGAGTACAGGTCCCTGGCAATCTTTGTTATAGTTTTGTTTATCTTTCTTGCCTGGATGATAGGTATAAGTACAGCAATAAGTTTCCTCGTAGGCGCTGTGTGCTCGATACTTGCAGGTTATATAGGTATGAGCGTTGCAACTCGAGCTAATGTCCGGACGGCAAATGCTGCTCAAGAAGGGCAGAATAAAGCATTAGGTATTGCTTTTTCCGGTGGTGCAGTAATGGGAATGTCTGTTGTAGGATTAGGGCTCTTAGGGCTGGGGGTATTATATTTTCTTTTTGGTGATCCAAATAATGTGGAAAGTTTTTCTGTTATTAACGGATATGCACTTGGGGCAAGTTCAATAGCTCTTTTTGCAAGGGTTGGCGGCGGTATATATACAAAAGCAGCTGATGTAGGTGCAGATCTTGTTGGGAAAGTAGAAGCAGGTATACCGGAAGACGACCCGAGGAATCCCGCTGTTATAGCTGATAATGTGGGGGACAATGTGGGAGATGTAGCAGGAATGGGTGCAGACCTGTTTGAATCATATGTTGGTTCAATAATTGCTGCTATGGCTATTGGTGCTACTGCTTTAAGCAAGGTTTCAGGACAGGCTTATGGTCTGGCAGGAATAACGTTTCCGATTTTATTGGCAGCAGTTGGAGTGCTGGCATCGATTATAGGTACTTTGTTTGTAAGAACAGGTGAAGGGGCCAATCCGCATAGCGCACTTAGAGCGGGGACTTTTGGGAGCAGCATATTAGTAATTATTGCTACTTTCTTTTTAAGCAGGACTTTTTTCGGTGAGTTAAGTACTTTCTGGGCAACACTTTCTGGGTTGATAGCAGGAACACTAATTGGCATGATAACTGAGTATTATACTTCAGGAGACAACAAGCCTGTTCAAAATATTGCTAAATCATCACAAACGGGACCAGCTACAAATATAATTAGTGGATTAGCAGTTGGGATGAAGAGTACTGCGCTGCCAATAATTGCCATAGCAGGTGCTATCCTGATAGCACATAATTTCGCAGGTCTTTACGGGATTGCACTGGCAGCAGTGGGAATGCTTTCTACTACCGGGATGACTGTTGCTGTAGATGCCTATGGGCCTATAGCAGATAATGCCGGTGGAATTGCGGAAATGGCGAATCTGGATCCTAACGTAAGAGAGATAACTGATAAACTTGATGCAGTAGGCAATACTACTGCAGCTATAGGAAAAGGTTTTGCCATCGGTTCTGCTGCTTTAACAGCCCTGTCTCTATTTTCTGCATATACCAGTGCTGTAGGGATAGGTGTAGAAGGTATTAACATTTTAGATGCTGAAGTTATAATAGGGATGTTAATAGGCGGGATGCTTCCATTCCTTTTCTCTGCCATCACAATGGAAGCTGTTGGTAAGGCAGCTTTCCAAATGATAGAAGAAGTTAGACGCCAATTCAAGGAAATTCCCGGGATAATGGAAGAGAAAGCAAAACCTGATTATGCTAGATGTGTAGATATAAGCACAGCAGCAGCTTTGAAAGAAATGATAGTACCCGGGCTGCTGGCTGTTATAGCACCATTATTTATAGGGCTGGTTTTAGGGAAAGAGGCACTGGGCGGATTGCTTGCAGGTTCTTTAATAACAGGAGTAATGCTTGCAATACAGATGTCGAACTCAGGCGGTGCCTGGGACAATGCTAAGAAATATATAGAGGAAGGTAATCTCGGAGGAAAAGGTACACCCGCACATGCTGCGGCAGTTGTAGGTGATACTGTCGGTGACCCTTATAAGGATACATCAGGGCCTTCTTTAAATATATTAATTAAATTGATGACAATTGTAGCACTTGTATTTGCTCCTCTATTTATGTAGTTGGTTTTTATATATTTACTGTTCAGGGTAAAAAAAAGGGTTCATTGGCATTATAGTTGACGTCCTATGAATCCCTTTTGTTTATAATTAGCCGTTTTATTTTCCCGGGGATTCAAGGAGGTACCGGGCAGATGATTCAGCTCACAGGGCTGTTCTTTCAAAAGATAGTGAAAAGCTTTTAGTTTAATTTTTTTGTAAGTAATAAATAATAATGACAGGAGGTTTTTTTAATGGAGAGACAGGAAGCACTTAAATTGATAAAAAAAGAAGTAAAGAATAAAAACCTGGTTAAACATATGTTGGCTGCAGAAGCAGTGATGGCTAAACTTGCAGAGCATTTTGGTGAAGACAAAAGCAAATGGGCTCTTACGGGTTTACTTCATGACGTAGATTATGATAAGACTAAAGACGATCCTGATGCACATAGTCTAATAGGCGGTAAAATGCTTGAAGAAATGGGTGTAGATGAAGATATAGTTTATGCAGTTATATCACATAATGAACATGAAGGATATGAGCGAAAAAGTCTATTAGATAAAGCCTTATATGCAACAGATCCACTTACAGGGTTAATAGTTGCTGCTGCTTTGATTCATCCTGACAAGAGGCTTGCATCAATAGATACTCAATTTGTCATGAATCGGTTTGGTGAAAAATCATTTGCCAGGGGTGCATCAAGGGAACAAATAGAAACATGTAAAGAGATATCCCTTGGATTGGAAGAGTTTATAGAAATAGGATTGAAAGCTATGCAAGAGATTTCTGACGATCTAGAACTGTAATATATATTAAATTTATAAAATATGGAGGTATTAGCTTATTTTGGCTACACAAGAAAGAATTTTACAATATATGAGAGAAGATGCGTATAAACCTTTAACTATTGAAGAGTTGGTTTCAGTTTTAAAAATAAGGAAAGATGAAATAGGCAGTTTTTCTGCAGTAATTGATGAAATGGAAAAAGCCGGGTATATTGTTAAGACCCGCAGAGGCAGATACGGCATACCTGAAAAAATGAATCTAGTAGTTGGCAGACTTCACGCACATCAGAGGGGTTTTGGCTTTATTATACCTGATAACCCCGAAATCCAAGATGTATTTATCCCTGCTGACGGAATGAACGGTGCTATGCATAATGATAGGGTTATTGCTCGTATTTCAGGCAAGTCTAGCGCAGAACGCAGCTATGAAGGAGAAATAATCAGAATTCTTTATAGGGCTAATAAGGAAATTGTCGGTTGTTTTGAAAAAAATAAAAACTTCGGTTTTGTAAAACCAGATGATCCAAGAATACATTTTGATATATTTATACCTGGTGACGAAATGAACGGTGCAAAAACAGGGCAAAAAGTTATAGTAGAGATACTTAAATGGGCTGAAAAGCGAAGGAACCCTGAAGGGCGAATAATTGAAATCCTTGGGCGAAAAGACAAACCCGGTATAGATATACTTTCTATTATTAAAAAACACAATCTACCGGAATCATTCCAATATGAAGTAATACAGCAGGCTGAAAAGATTCCAGAAACAATTAGAGAAGTCGATTTGAAAGGAAGGATAGATCTTCGGGATCACCGGATAGTAACTATTGATGGAGAAGATGCCAAAGACCTTGATGACGCTGTATCTGTACAATTATTAGAAAACGGGCATTATCTTTTGGGAGTCCATATAGCAGATGTAGGATATTATGTTCCTGAAAACACACCATTAGATATGGAAGCAAGGAAAAGGGGATGCAGCGTATATCTTGTTGATAGAGTTATTCCAATGCTGCCGCCGAAACTGTCTAATAATATCTGCAGCCTTAACCCGGGAATGGATCGTCTTACTATAAGTGTCTTTATTGAGATCGATAAAACGGGCAAAGTTGTAAATTATGATATTAAGCCGAGTGTTATTAGAAGTTCAGAAAGGATGACATACAATAATGTAACCAAAATCCTTGAGGGATCAGATCCTGAGCTTCTAAAAAGATATGATTATCTTCTCGAAGATTTTAGAAATATGAAGGATTTATGCAATATACTTATTGAAAAACGGAAGACTAGAGGCAGTATTGATTTTGAACTATATGAATCAAAAGTAATACTTGATGAAGAAGGAAAGGCTGTAGAGATAATAAGAAAAGAAAGGACTTTATCTGATCAGATTATAGAAGAATTTATGCTTATATGCAATGAAGTAGTTGCTGAACATATGTATTGGTTAAATATACCATTTGTTTATAGAGTACATGAAAAACCGGATCCGGAGAAAATATTGATATTGAAAAACATACTCCATAATTTGGGCTATTCTGTTAGTAAAATGCGAGAGATAAAACCCAAGACATTACAGGAAATTCTTAACAAGGTCAAAGGGGAAAGGGAAGAAAAAGTCATAAATATGATGCTCCTCAGATCATTAAAGCAAGCAAGGTATTCAGAAATAAACCTGGGGCATTTCGGCCTTGCAGTAAAATATTATTCCCATTTTACTGCTCCTATTCGAAGATACCCTGATTTGGTAATCCACAGGATTATAAGGGAACAAATACAAGGTAAAATGACACAGAGCAGACAGAAATATCTTAACAAAATTATAAGCAATATAGCCAAGGAAGCATCCGAAAGAGAACGCATAGCAGAAGAAGCGGAAAGGGAGAGTGTAGATCTCAAAAAAGTAGAGTATATGGAAGACAAAATAGGCTTTGAATTTGATGGGATAATATCCGGTTTAACTTCCTTTGGTATGTTTGTAGAACTGGAAAATACAGTTGAGGGTTTAGTACATGTTAGCAATATGCTTGATGATTATTATATTTTTTATGAAGACCAGTTAATTTTTCAAGGGGAAAGAACTAACAAGACTTATAGAATAGGTGATCCTGTAACTGTTAGAGTTATTAAAGTAAGCAAAGAATTGCTGCAGATAGATTTTGAATTGGTTGAATAGACTGATACTTGAATTTTTAATACAGTATGTTATAATAGATAGTGCGAAAATACTATATGTGTTAGTCAGTTTACAATAATAAAAGCTCTACTAGATTTCCGGTAGGGCTAAATTTATCGCGTAGTGGGTGATTAGTATTATATGAGGCATACCAAAGACCTTATAACAAACCGAAAAGCCAGACATGATTATCATATTGAAGAAACCTATGAAGCCGGTATTGTTTTGACGGGAACAGAAGTCAAATCCTTAAGAGAGGGCAGAGGTAATCTTAAAGACAGCTATGCTATGATCAATAACGGTGAAATATTTTTATATAATATGCATATAAGCGCTTATGATCAAGGAAATAGGTTCAACCATGACCCGACGAGAACCAGAAAGCTTTTAATGCATAAAAGAGAAATCTTAAAATTGTTTGGCTATGTCAAAGAAAAAGGCTATGCTATTATTCCGCTTCGCGTTTATATCAACGAGCGAGGTAAGGTTAAAGTTGAGTTGGCTTTAGCTAAAGGGAAAAAGCTTCATGACAAACGAAGAGATATTGCCAAACGCGATGCTGAAAGAGAATTGCGAAGAGCGTTTAAGGATAGTATAATAAAATAAATAGGGGGGCGTTTGGTTTCGACGGGGGTAGTATGGACGAGAGCAGCGAGCCGAGTTTCCACCTCGCTAACTGGAAAACTTAAATTAAACGCAGACAATAATTACGCATACGCAGCTTAATTAAAAGCTGCGCGCTTTACCGGGCTTCTGCCTGTGAAGACCGGATAAAGTGTCATATGAAACAGGCTATATCCCTTTAACCGCCTTGATAAAGGGAAAGAAACTAAGAGGCTAGCGATGTAGGAATCCTGCTCTTTGGAGTTCTACAGAGCGAAATCAAAAAAAAGAGCTACACTCGTAGAAGCTTTCGTTGGTATACCTTCGGACAGGGGTTCGATTCCCCTCGCCTCCACCAAATGAGAATTAAACACCTTTTTAGGTGTTTTTTACTTTTTAGGTGACACGAATTTAGAAGCTATATGATGTATTTACAGAATTCGCAGGAAAACAGGAAACATTTATCGAATTCAACTTAATAGAATAATGATCAATACAGGTGAGTTAGCAAGGTACTTTTGAAAGGCACAAAATCAAACAAGATTATTATCAGAAGGAGGAACACATTATGTGCGAATTGCTCGGCATGAGCTTTAATAGACAGGTGTCCTGTCGGTTTACATTTCGAGGTTTCACTCACAGAGTAATCCAGATGGCTGGGGGATAGCTCTATGCCCTGAAGGCGATAAAACCGTGCAGGTTATCAAGGAACCTGTGAGAGCCGGAACAAGTGAACATGCTGATTTTGTAAAGAATTACGATGGTTTTAATAGAACATATATGGGGCAATGTAGTAATATGATTTGTAGGCATTGTATGCATATGTTGGATCTGCCAGCACTCTATTAGAAATAATTAATATACATAAAGGTGAGTGACTATATGAGCAAACAAACTATATTAAAATTTTGTTGTCTTTTGTTAATGATTTTCTGTTTGACCTCATGCAAAAGTAACCCGATAATAGAATCGAAACTTACTGATAATGACTCAAAACAGACTGAAACACCGGGATCTTCAACCAAACTTGTTGAATCAGCCTTTCCAAAATATATTTTCTTATATGGTACGTTAATGGGAAGCTTTGATAATAATGAGTGGAACTCATTTTGTAGTGATGAACAAAAT
>DUOC01000036.1 GCA_012839065.1 Thermoanaerobacterales bacterium
TGGCATTCTTTCCTTACCCTTTTTAATCTTGTCAATTAATAGGATAATACTATTGAGGGGTGCTTGTAATAGTTTTCTGCTCCACCAAATCCCACCCCATCGGTGTCCCTTTCTTCACATCGCATCTAGCCTTCTTCCCTAATATTTTGCTTATATATCTTGTCTCCAGCCCGAATCCGGGTCTTATGCTCCTCACATTTTCCTTCGTAAATATTTCTCCTTTTTTTATATCTTTAACTACAAAAAGTGACCTGGAATGTTCCCTGCTCTTTTTTTGTTTTTCGGTTAGTTTATATGTTGCTTCACCTAATGCTTTCTCTAATTCCCTTATTCTATCAACCATCTCTTTAAATTCATCCGGTTCCATAGAAAATGCCGAATCCGGTCCTCCCTCATCACGATTTAAAGTAAAGTGTTTTTCTACAACTTGTGCCCCCAATGCTACTGCTCCTAAGGCTGCTGTATGTCCTAATGTATGATCTGATAGACCGACTATGCTTTTAAAGATTTCTTTCATATTTGGTATTACCCTTAAGTTCATATCTTCCAAGGGTGAAGGATATGCCGATGTGCATTTCAAAAGTATTACTTGATTATTCCCCATTCTTTCACAAGCAGCTAGAGCCTCCTCTATATCTGCTAATCCAGCAATACCCGTTGACATGATTATGGGTTTCCCTTTTGAGGCTATATACTCTATAAATGGAATATCCGTTATCTCAAAGGAGGCTATTTTATATGCAGGTACATTTATCCCCTCTAAAAAATCTACAGCAGTAATATCAAACGGTGATGAAAAAAATATTAGACCCTCTTTTTCAGCTGCTTCCTTGAGCTTCGGCTGCCACTCCCATGGGGTATAGGCTTTTTCATACAGCTTGTACAAAGTAGTGCCGTCCCAAATAGTACCTTGCCTTATTTGAAAGTATTCATTATCACAATCAATAGTTATAGTATCCGGTGTGTAGGTTTGAAGCTTTACTGCATCTGCACCGGCCCATTTGGCTTTTTTTATAATTTCTACTGCTCTATCATAATCTTGAAGATGATTTGCGGACATTTCCGCAATTATAAATACCAGACAGCCTTCTCCGATTGTTCTTCCGTTTATTTCTATATATCTGTCCATATTTTACTTCCCCCAATTCTAAAAAAGACTTATAATCTCATCTGCTATTCTGCTGCAGCCTTCCCCATCAACTAACTGAAACATTTCCCGCGAGACTCTCTCTCTAATGCTGTGATCCTTTAAAGTCTTATTTAAAACTGCTAAAAAATTATTTTTTGCATCGGCAAAACCAGCTTCGGTTAGATCAATAAAAGGCAGCCCTGTTTTTTTATGTATCCCACCTACAAATCCCTTTTGATTGTCCGCTATTATTACTGCAATAGCAGGTATGCCGCAGGCGCACAGTTCATATAAGGTATTCCCGCCTGCTGAAATAGCCAGATCATTATCAACCATAACATCCTTCATGTTTCTCACATCTGTATAAAAGTTTATATTGGCCTGTTTATAATTTTGCAGCATCAGATCTTTATATCGATAAGAATTTCCCAAAACAACACAGTATTCAATATTATGATAATTTTCAATCAAAGCATCCAATATATCCTTTGTAATGTTGCTAACATCACCGCCACCTAGTGTAATCATTATTTTTTCAACATCAAGTCCGGGTGTTTTGTATTCTACATTTCTAAACTCGTCTCTTATTATTGCATATTTCGGACCTAATAATTTTTTTGACACCCCGAAATAATCTATATTCAATGCATCTATACTCGTATTTATCAAAATATCAATATTATATTCTTTAAATACAGCTAAATCATCTATATAAACAA
>DUOC01000037.1 GCA_012839065.1 Thermoanaerobacterales bacterium
AAGCTACTTATTTCATTTATAAATAAAGGAATTATAAATAATATAATAATTATAATTCCTGATAACAAAACTATGTATGTTAATATTATACTTAATGTTTTAGGTACCCCCTTATGTTCCATATACGAAACTAGAGGATTTAGAAGATAAGCAATCACCAGTGAGACAATAAATGGAAGAAATGTATTAATTAAAGGGGTTTTTATTTTGTACGTTAAATAAATAATTAAGACTATTAAAATTGTTATTATTACTATTATTATAGTTCTCCCTTTGTTTTGCTCGCGGTTCACCTCCCTACACCTCTTTATAATGCCAGAAACATTCTTGATTTTTCAAGAACAATTAAATCTTTATGACTCCCATCAATTTCTCCAATAAACTGCAGATCTCCATCATTATCAATCTCATATACTATTATATTATCTTTTTTAAAGCAAAACTCTAAAAAACACTCTGAACAGAAATACTGATTTGATCCAACCCTGCCCATTGTTGTGCCGCTGCATAAAGGACAAAACATTATTCCATTCCTCCTGTAATATTTTCAGTAATATTTTAATATTATTTCCAGATATATAAAAAAAATGCACATATGTGCATTTTTATCTTCTTATATTTTTTTAGAAATTATCCCCCCACCTATAAGCAAATCACCATCATAGAATACTACTGACTGTCCTGGAGTTATTGCATATTCAGGTTTATTAAATACTACGCGCACTTGGCTTTCATTTTCAGGTTCAACTAATGCCTCTTTTTCAGGTGTATTATACCTTATTTTAGCTTTTACCTTCATAGTTTCCTTCAATTTGTTCAATGGAATAAAATTTAGATTTTCTGCAATTAAACCTTTCCCTTTCAATTCATGTTTCTCGCCTATGATCAATGCATTATTATTTATATCAAAATCTATGACATATATGGGGGTTCCTAATGAAAGGCCCAAGCCTTTTCTTTGACCGATAGTATAATAAGCGAGCCCTTTATGCTGACCTATTTTTTCTCCTTTTACATTTAATATTGGCCCTGGTTTTATTTTTGAAGATGCATTTTTTTTAAGAAACTGTTTATAATCGTCTTGTGGTATAAAACAAATCTCTTGACTATCTTTCTTATTGGCTATATCTAGCCCAATATTTCTTGCAATTTCTCTTATTTCATCTTTAACATAACTTCCCAAAGGCATTAAAATATACCTTAGCTGATCTTGGGTAAGGTTATAAAGAAAATATGTCTGATCTTTATTAGGATCGACTGCTTTCCTGATAATATATCTGTTAGTCTTCCTATCATAAGTTAGCGTAGCGTAGTGACCCGTAGCTATATATTCTATATCTAACTCCAAAGCTTTCTTTAAAAATTCATCAAACTTTATATGTTTGTTACATGCAATACAAGGGTTTGGAGTTTTACCTTTTAGGTATTCGTTTATAAAGTAATCTATTACTTTATCTTTAAATGGAACATTCAAGTCAAATACATAATGAGGTATATCTAATATTTCAGAAACTTTTTTGGCATCTTTTACAGCATTTAATGAGCTAAAGCTATCTTCGTTAAAGCTTTCATCCATTTTTTTATTCTCGCATACATTCATAGTTGCACCAATAACCTCATATCCTTGTTGCTTTAAAATATAAGCCGCAACTGAACTATCCACCCCTCCACTCATTGCTACTACAACTCTAGGTTTTTTTGCCATTATTATTCACCAACCATTTATCTACTTTTGTGCCATTTAATTAATCTTTCTTTTATTATTTTTTCAAATCCATTTTCAGTAGGATAGTAAAATCTTTTTCCTTTTTTGCTCTTCGGTAGGTATTCTTGTTTGACAAAACTCCCTTCATAATCATGGGGATATTTGTATTCAGTTGATTTTTCTAAACCGTTTGTTCCCTTAACATTATTATTTATTAAGTGTTGAGGTATTTCGCCTAGTTTGCTATCTTTTATATCTTTTAATGCATTCTCTATCCCTTTATAAGCTGCATTGCTCTTAGGTGCACATGCAACATAAATAGCTGCTTGAGCTAATGGTATTTTCCCTTCAGGCATTCCAATAAATTCTACTGCTTTTGCTGCAGAAACAGCTACATTAAGTGCATTTGGATCAGCATTTCCTACATCTTCCGATGCACAGATTACTATTCTTCTTGCAATAAAAAGGGGATCCTCTCCTGCATAAATCATTTTTGCAAGCCAGTAAAGTGCAGCATCTGGATCTCCCCCTCGCATACTTTTTATAAAAGCAGAAATTGTATCATAATGATTGTCTCCATTTTTATCATAAATGAGCGCTTTTCTTTGAATTGATTCTTCCGCTGTTTCGAGTGTTATATGGCATATACCATTTTTGTCTTCGGGTGTCGTCAAAAAAGCCAATTCTAGAGCATTAAGAGCGGTTCTGGCATCGCCATTTGAAGTATTCACTATGTGCGTTATAGCACCTTCATCTATTTTAATCTTATAATTCCCCAGCCCTCTGTCTTTATCCCTCAAGGCATTTTGTATTATTTTTTCAACTTCATCAAACGTTAAATAATTAAATTGGAAAACTCTTGAACGTGAAATTAAAGGAGATATTATCTCGAAATAAGGATTTTCAGTAGTAGCTCCTATTAGTATAATGGTTCCTTCTTCAACAGAAGGCAAGAGTGCATCTTGCTGTGCTTTATTAAAACGATGTATTTCATCAATAAATAATACTGTCTTTTTATGATACATTGCCAATCTTTCTCGAGCTTCTTTGATTACTCTTCGTATGTCTGATATTCCTGATGTAACAGCGTTAATTTGTTCAAAATGCGAACTCGTTGTATTTGCAATTATTAATGCTAATGTAGTTTTACCCGTTCCAGGCGGACCATAAAGTATTAAAGACGAAATTTTATCTGTCTCTATTGCCCGATAAAGAAGTTTACCGTCTCCAAGAATTTCCTTCTGACCTATAAATTCCTCTAATGACCTTGGGCGCATCCTTTCTGCTAACGGTGCATCTTTATTAAGTTTTATTTTCCGGCTGTATTCAAATAAATCCAATTAAATCAACCACCCATCACTATTCCCTTTGCTGCTTGAATAGTATATTGTATATCTTCTTTGCTTATTCCATAATGTGTAACCATCCTGATCAATGGATATTCAGGATCAACTTTAATCCCGTGCCTTTCAAATTCCGAAATTATCTGTTTTTCGGTTAAGCCGGTTTCGCTATAATCTATGTATACCATATTTGTTTGAACAGTTTCCATATCAATCTTTAGTAATGGAATATTATTTAATCCTTCTGCTAGCAGTCTGGCATTTTCATGATCTTCCCCTAATCTATTAGTCATCTTCTCTAAAGCAACTAACCCGGCTGCAGCTAAAATTCCTGCTTGTCTCATCCCTCCACCCAACATCTTTCTATTGCGCCTTGCTTTTTCAATCCAGTCTTTAGTACCAACAAGCATAGAACCGACTGGTGCGCATAATCCTTTGGAAAGACAGAACATCACAGTGTCAGCGTAATTAGCTATAACTTTGACATCAACTCCTAATGCCGTGGCTGCATTAAAAATACGTGCCCCATCAATGTGTATGGGGATATTATATTTTTCACCTATTTCCTTTATCGCCTTCATAGTATCCAAGGGGACCACTGTTCCGCCTGCTCTGTTATGGGTATTTTCTATACAAATTAGACTTGTTCTTGGTTCATGTATATCTTCTGGTCTTATGCTTCTTTCTATGTCATCCGGATCCAAAATACCATTATGTCCTTTTATTGTCTTAGCTTGTACACCAGATAAAGCAGCAGCAGCTCCAACTTCAAAAAGAAATATGTGTGATTGTTCTTCAATAATTATTTCATCACCTTTATTAGTATGGGTCATTATCGCAATTTGGTTCCCCATTGTACCTGAAGGTAGAAAAAGAGCTGCCTCTTTACCAAATAACTCTGATGACATCTGTTCTAATTTATTGATGGTTGGGTCCTCTCCATGAACATCATCTCCTACTTCTGCACATGCCATTGCTTCTCTCATTTCTTGAGTTGGAAGAGTAACTGTATCACTTCTTAAATCTATTATTCTCATAATAAAATCTCCCCTTTATAATATTTTATTTTTAATTTTCTATATTCGGGCTAAAAAATCCTTTAATTATAAACACCTGAACCTATATAAAATAGATCCAGGTGTTTATTAAGCATATTATATGTGTTTCTTAATTATCTCATCATATTCATTTTTAGATTTTACACCAATCAGTTTTTCCACAGGTTCTCCATTTTTGAATACATATACTGTTGGTATGCTCATAATATTATATTTTGCAGCAATATTGCCATATTCATCCACATTTAGCTTCCCTACTTTAATCTTATTATTATAATCTTCTGCTATAGAATCTATTGTCGGTGCAACCATTCTGCATGGTCCACACCATGCTGCCCAAAAATCAACAAGTACTGGTATATTACTGTTCAGTACTTCTTCTTCAAAATTACTGTCTGTTAGTATTATTACCTTATCAGACATATATAACCCTCCTCTTTCTATATTTTATTAATCATATCATTAATTTAATTGAAAGCAAGAGCTTAATAACTGTTCTTATCTATCCCTAGTATTATAGGAGTAGACATTTTTTTGTTGTTTATTCTAGTATTTAATGAATTGGCAATTAAATATACTTCCATCATTAATAAAATACCTATTAATACAGAAAATAAATCTTCTAATCTTAAATTAAATAATCCGGCAATAATCTTTCCAAGAAATATACCAGAAACAAAACCTATCAATGGAATAAAATATGCCACTAAAACAGCAGTTAAAAAACTATTCTTTGGAAATCCAATTTCTACTGTTTCTCCTTCTTTTGCATTTATCAAATTTAATGCTTCGATAAATATTATTTTTTCATCTCCAATACTACATGCATGACATTTTGAGCATGCCGAATGCCTTATTATCTGAATTTTTGCAGTACCGTTATCCAATATTTCAACTACCTTGCCTAGAGCTTTCATTCGTTCACCTTCTTATTTTATAAACTTCATTATGACTTGCATTAATTCATCTAATTTTTCTTCTTTTTGTTCTGTATTTATTGCTTCTGAAATACAATTTCTTGTATGATTCTCAAGAATTATTAAGCCTACTTTATTTATAGCTGCTCTTACTGCAGCAATCTGGGTTAAAACATCAAAACAATACTTTTCCTCTATTATCATTCTTTGTATGCCTTTAACCTGCCCTTCAATGCGTTTAAGCCTATTTAAGAGGCTTTTTTTATCTCGCGAATGTGTTTGCATAGAATTCCTCCTTTTATACCCTTGGGGGGTATAAATATTATACAATATTGTTTTTATTTTGTCAAAAAGAAAATGAATTAGTATTTAGTATATCTCTTACTACCTCTGCAGCTATTATTAAGCCAGCTACCGAAGGTACAAAAGAAAAACTCCCAACACTTGAGCTGTTCATATATCGTGATTTTAGAGGAGTTTCAGTTGAATAAACAACTTTTATACCATTATAAATTCCTTTTTTCCTTAATTCTTTTCTTACAATCCTGGCTAACGGACAAACCCGTGTATCAGCAATATCGCAAACCTGTAATTTTGTAGGATATATTCTATTACCTGCTCCCATGCAAGAGATAATAGGTATATTTTTGTTATATACTGTTGATATAAGATCTACTTTATTATCAATTGTATCTATAGCATCGATAATATAATCATAGTTATATTTAAAAAAAATATTACGTGTTTCTTGAAAATAAAACTGTTTTATTGGAATAACATCGATAGATGGATTTATTTTTTTGATCCGTTCAGCCATTACATCAACTTTAGGAATACCTATTGTATCATAAAGAGCATGAATCTGTCGGTTAATATTTGTAATATGCACATCATCGCCATCAATTAATATA
>DUOC01000038.1 GCA_012839065.1 Thermoanaerobacterales bacterium
ATAGATAATATAATCGTCAATAAGATAACGTCCCCCTCTGTAATTTAAAAAATCTACTGCATCTTTTATGTAGTCTATCCCTTTGTTAAGTAAATAATCGTATAATATAGCTGTTCTGACAGCCCCTTTTAATGTAGAACCGGGTATATAAGGGCCTCGTATGTTCATCATCATTCTATATATTTCTTGACCTGACAAATCTTGTACATTGTTGATCGCCTTAGTTTTGTATTTATCTATCACAGACTTGTGGATTATTCCTCTATTTATATAATAATTTAAGGTTTTATTATATTCTTTCCTTCTGTTATCTGACGCTGCAAAGTTTCTTAACAATTCATCGTTTAATATTTCTTTTTGTTCAATTGATTGAATTACATCTATTTCATCAAATATTAATACTTCTTTGTTTCTAACCGTATAGTTCATAGATTTTACTACTTCACCACTATGTATATGGACTGGAGACAGAATCTTAAGTATAAATGCCATACTGATCACCTGCCTTATAAGAAAAATCCCAAGCCATTATGCCTTACCTTTTTCCCCATTAATTCTTTTATTACAGGAAGCCTTCCATAGATTTCCTTATCCTGTTTTAAAACAATTTTTGAGCCTTCGATTAAATATCCTACCTGATCTTTTAAGATGTCTTCTCCTGAAAATTCATGTCTGGATTCTACCTTATAATACCCCATGGAAATACCAAAATAGCTTTTATCCCAATGAACCTCGTCATAGTAAGGGATATATTTGGATAAGAGTATATTTTCTTCTATAGTTTTTTTACAGTTAAATTCACCATCACAGGATATTTTGTAATTATTGACTCCTATACTTTTATCTCCACCAATAGCAGTATCTGACATGTATCTGAATATAGGCAAGAAGTAATCTATGTTTTTTGTTTTAATTAAAAAGTACAGTTCAGCCTCTGGAGGTAAAAAAACTCTTTTGTAATAAAATAATTGCCCTTCGTCAGTAGTACCGCTCAACCTGTTTATAAAATTTCTTCTGCTGTTTTCTTCGCAATACTCTGAACATGCTATTTCTTCATCTTTATAATGGAGTGTACCATCTGAAAGTTTGTATTTCCCTTCTCCTAATATTAAATCCTCAGCAACTTCTTTTCTATCTATTTCACCTTTTAGATAACTTCTAAATACTCCTTCAGATAAATACTCAATTTTTTTCAATTGTTTACTTTTGATAGATAATTCGCTATTTTCAAGATCTGTTCTTTTCCCTATATTAATGATTTCATCTAATGTTGCCCAAGTCATCATTGGCGCTTTAAAAGTACCTTCCACATAAGATGAAGATACTACAAATCTATTCTCATGATCTTTAAAATTATCTAAAAGTTCTTCCAGTTCTTTTTCTCCATATAGTTCCCGTATAGACCAGCATATACTGCCAAATATAGTTTGGGAATCAGGAAAAGAAGTCATGCTTCCGTATGGGGCTAGCTTGATTTTATAGGTATTCACTTGCATCACCCCTAATTATATTGTTTTTTCTATTATTTCTTGGTTGTTTTTGCCAAGATAATAGTCTCTGTCTCTTACATATATTTTCACATCTTTAAATTTGATTTTGCCGGCACCTCTGGAACCGCTGCCCCCTAAGAAATTATCCTGCAGCAGCCTCATTCCCTCTATAAGGAGATCTAGTAATCTCTCATCTTCTTCTACATACTGGGTAAATACTATTTCACCCTTAAACTCCGCCCCCTTAGGAACTCTCTCGAAAAATCTCGGGCTTGCTCTTGAAGTTAGTCTATTTATATTGTTTTCTGCCTTTATCTCGGTAAATATATTTTCGCCCAGTTGAGATTGCAGCATCTCTTTGCTTTCCTCTGTAAGATAAGCATCTCTAACAATAGCCCGTGAAACTAGAATTTTCTCTTGGGCGGTTATGTCTTCATCTTTATTAGATATGCTGCCCGGGGAAACACCAAATAGCTTACAAATATCATATTTTGGACTATTTAGCACCTGCCCGCCATTTTTAATAAGTTCATTAGGAGCTTCTTGCCACTCCAGCAGACTCCTCATTTTTCCTTTTAAAGATGAGCCTGGTATGTAGGGCTCTCCCGTAATGGGATTTTTAACAACGGGGTTGTCTATGCCTCCTATATCAAAAGATATATTTCCTGCCTGTATCTGAAGCCCTGTTTTACACTCTATAATAAATTCGATTATATATCTTTTAACCATCGTCCCAACCTCCTTAAATTATCTTCCCAGCTTTGAATATGCAACTACCGCAGTATAAAAACTTACAAAACTCTTATAATCTTCTTTGTCTTTCATCTTTTTAGGGTTAATACATTCCTTCATAAGATTATAGAAAGGCCACGGAATTAAATTCCTTCCCTTAGCATAAGCAATCTGGGGCATTAATAGAAGGATTTGATTCCTTTGTTCATCAGTCAGTTCATTACCTTTATTTCTGTCAATTTTTTCTTCAATGGTTTTTAATTGAGTAAATATCTTCCTTAGTTGGTTAGAATTCATTGCATCTTTGCTCAAGCTTTCTGCTGTCTTATGGGCCCAACCATTAGGCAGTGCATAGTCTTCAGGTACAAAAACCTTTTTTAGTGAATCAGCATTATTTATTTCAGATATTAAATCATTAATTGGGTTTTGCCGCGATTGTTGGGATCTTCTCCCTTGTCTTTGCTTAACCATATTTATCCTCCTTTACATCTCTAGTCTTCATTAAGGCAATCATAAGAGGATATTTTACAAATTCTATTTCCGAATCTTTTATATGAGGGGTTATTAATCGTCCTATCATATCGTTTTTTATCCTCTCATCCTTTATATTCCTAGATAAGGAATAAGCGATTTGCGGAATTAGATCAAAGTCTATTTGCCCTTTCCTATTGATATTTCTACTCCCAATCATAATATTATAAGCAAGACCCCTTGATATGCATTTTTTGTTTATCCAATCAGTATATTCCTCCCCATTCTCTACTAACTTTTTGATACTGTACATGCCGTCTTCCCAGCTGAAATCCTTTTCAAACATATACAAGGCATTTTTCCCTTCGCGCTTTTTAGCTTTTTCTAAATATTTTTCTCCTTCATATAAAGTGATTCTCACTGGGGTTTTTGGGTCAGCTATATATATACCACCAGATATGGTTATATTGGGATTTTGGCAAACATATTCTATTAGTTTATCATTTATCCTCACAGCAAGGTTTATAGTCCAGTCCCAAGGACCTATTATAACTAAATCGTCACCGCCAGAAAAATTGATATAAAAAAGGTTGTCCAACTCTACTTGTGTACAGTCTTCTTTTGCCTCAAGATATTCTTTGGATAGATCATCACATATTTTATTTATATAGCCGCAGAAAAAGAGATCTATCATTCTGCTTAAAGTAGATATCCTTGCTATACTCTTGTTTTCTTCTTCAAAACCGGTAGAGAATATGGCTCCCAAGTTATCTATGTCCATTTTAAGAACTGCAATTTTTCTATCCCCTTCTGCCAAAGGAGCTATATCATTAAAGGAAGCCACTGTACCACCTCTTAAAGGCACAGTATTACCTACAAATTTGATTCTGCCAAATTCTCCTGTATTATTTATGTTTTCTAACATAAAGCCTATATCTGTATCATCTAACTCCGAATAAAAACATACCTGCCCCATAGAACCAAAACTTACTCTAACATCCCATTTGCCAATTTCGTTATCAAAATCATAAACTATGTACTTCAGCCTGCTTTTTACCAGCTTTTCTCCTAAACTAATATGGGTGCTGCATTCTTCGCAAATCTTGCCTTTTATAGTGCCTTCGTGTTCGTTGCAGTATATACAGGTATTTTTAAAATTGGTTTTCCTTACAAAAAAATCATCTTTCTCTATGTTTATTACATCCAAAAATTTTTGATTTTTTGCCTCAATAAGTTTTTCATGTAACTGGGTTAAGGATTTAGCATAGTTTTTTATACCTTCTTCATCTATTTCTACATATGCAAAAACTACACCTAATCTTGTCTTATATTTATCATAGAGATGTTTTTGAATTTTTAATTCAATCTCAACCAGTTTTTCCCTGGCATCAGTGGTGTTAGGAAGCAGTATTTGGAAGGTCCCGCCTCCACAGTATAAAATATTGGATATATTTAGGTTGAGTTCTTTGACTATATATTTACTTATAAAGTCTATAAGAACATTTACGTAAAAGGATTTACCCCTTAAGTTTTTGGATACATTTTCTTTAGTTTCTTCTCCTTCTGTTACTTGATATATGAAATTTTGAATACCGGATACATCACCTGCAAGAAGCAGAAACTTCCTATCACCCTCTTGTCCATTTTGATAGTATTCATTTAGACAAGCAGCTATCGCTGAAGTTGTTTTTAAATGTTCAAACAAACTTATATCTGATTTATCAGTTGTAGAATACGGAATAAAAGTAGTATACCGCTCAAGTATATAATATATTTTGTTATAGGCTCTTACTTTTTCATCTTTATTTTTAATTATTTCTCTCTGATATAGTTCTTCTTCTATATTTTCCTCTATTCTATTTAGAAGATATCTATATTCCTGTTTTAATACTTGTTCATTAAGTTGGTCCTTCTTGACAGGGAAAATATCATCAGATATGCTAATCGGTACTAATTTGTGATAGTGATTCTTTTTTTTGTATTTTTTTCCAATATCAATATTCTGAAATATTGAATATAATCGCAGGTTTTCAGCTTTAGTATTATCTTCCCCATCGTCTTTTTCTTTTCCAGAGGATAGCTTACTTGCTTCTTCTATTGTTTTTTGTATTGAATTATTGTCAAAATAAGTATTTATTATTTGATTCAATATGCTGCTTTTTATGGGAGTATCAGCTCTTTTAGCAATTTTATCTATATCGTGCAGTAATGCAGCAAGAGCATAATCATAATTGTCTATCATCCTTTCACCTCCTGAATTTAATGGTTGTTTTTATTAAAAGTTTATAATAATACCTTTATTAATTTCTAAAGAACTGATATTCTCTAAACATCATATGTTTAAATTCTCTAGATATTTTGATTGTCTCCCCTGATTTTTCTTCTATGACCTTCCTTTGTGAAGTAGCATAGACAGGAGTAATGCCCTTTGAAATGCAATAGTCTACTATCAACACAGTTGCTCCAAAGTCGCCTTGTATCAATGCATAATCTCCTGGTTTGCCGCTGCAGTCAATCCATTTTATTATATCAGCAAGATATTCCTTTAAATTCTCCAAATCCGGAGGGATATTAGCCCATTTATTTAGAAGGTCAGGATCCGGCTTTATAAACTTTGATATTTTAAACTTCTCTATGATTTCTTGTCTCTGTCTAGCCGTTAATTTGTGGGAAAAAATTAAGAGCATTTGTTTCTCCGTTGAATTGCTGTCTGGGCTTGATCTCTCATATATTATGGCTTCAGCCCTATTTATAAAATCTTTAAGGCTACTTTCAAAAGTAGATATCCTGGCAGCCTTTTTTCTCCATCCAGCATGGTTTATATCATTTCTCAAATCGCCTATGTTGTACAGCAATGTAAATAAATCATTCGCCTTTTTAGGTTCCATTTCAAAAAACTCATAATGAGCATCTATATTATTTCTATTAACTATATGTGTATAAGCGGCTACTAAATTTCTTTGATCTTTATCAAATTTGTCCAAATTCCATTTATCACAAACATAATTTATAAGCCCTTCTTCCAAAATGGTTAGCCCCTGCTGATACATTTTGTTGTCATAACACCATTTTGCAGTTTCAATTACATTTATATATTCATCGCTAAAACTAAATTTTTCAAATCTCTTTTTTAACATATCCATAATAGGGCTTAATGGTTTTATCCTTTCGTGGATAGTGTTTTCTAGAACATTATCAATATTTTTTTTGAGTAGTGATATAGCATTTGTAAGTTCAGACCCCCTACAGGTAAATACGATATCACTGAATTTTTTCATAGAGTCTGAAAGATTTTTTAGAGATTTTGGGTCTTTAAACAAAATTGAAGGATCTGTTTTTGTATCTAATATGCTTTTATTTATTTCTTTGTTGATTTTTTTAATTTCTGATAATGTTAAATTCTCAACATTAGATGCATCTCCAGTTTCTAAATATCGATCAATAGCTATAGTCCAATCAAATAAATCGATAAAAGGTGTAAGATCGAATACTGGCGCATTCCTTTTTTCTATAGGGAGGTCTTTTACATTACTTTTAGGTCCTAACACTTCAAAAGCCCCATAATATACGGCTTTTAGACTGCATTTTTTAACTATGCGAGCATAGTTTATTACAATAAAGGTTAGCATGGGCAAATATCTAAAGGAATGGGTTATATCCAAAATTATCTCGTCATTTTCTTCTAATTCATTTAATATGTTTTTGAAAATCTCCCATAGTTCGTCTTCATTATATCCTTCGGGTATAAATATATTTTCTACTTGAAAGCCTATTTTTTCAGACATATTATATAGTTCTTCTTTCAATCCCGGTCTGCTGCTGTCAAATTTATTTTCTATCCAGTTGCTCTTATAGGCATATTCCGTTGTAAATATAGCAATTTTTTCAGGCACTATATCTTGCTTTATGAGTATTTCTAGCAACGCTTTTTGGATATAACAGCAGTCATTAATACTGATATCCCCAAAATGATAATTACAAGGTAGATATGCATTTG
>DUOC01000039.1 GCA_012839065.1 Thermoanaerobacterales bacterium
ACTGCTACTTTAGTTGAGGTAGAACCAGGGTTTATAGCCAAAATCCTATAATTAACCAACTGTGATCCTACCCCCTATCCGGGATATAAGTTCTCTGGATTTCACCAATTACCTCAATTCTCTCTTCTGCAAGTTTGTTTGCAGCTTTATGAGTTGAAATATTGTTCTGTTTAGATATTTTGTAGATTTCAGTAAGAATATCATATATTGCAGCAGTTTTCGCCATAACGCGATCCTTGTTAAACCCTTCCAGTTCATCAGCTACTTGGATAAGTCCTCCTGAATTAATCACAAAATCCGGTGCGTATAATATCCCCTTTTCATGGAGCAAATCACCATGTTTTGATTCTGCTAACTGGTTATTTGCTGAACCCGCAACTGCTTTACACTTTAGTCTTTTTATAGTATCGTCATTCAATATTCCGCCTAATGCACAAGGGCTGAATATGTCGCACTCAACATCAAAAATCTTTTCAGGTTCAACTGCCTTAATGCCAGGATAATCTTCTAATGCCTTTTCTACACTTTCCCTATATATATCTGTTATGGTTACATCTGCTTGTTCCTCTGTAAGAAACTTGAGTAAATTATAACCCACCTTCCCTACACCCTGCACCGATATTTTCACCCCAGTAAGAGAATCATCACCATAAAGCTCTTTTGCGGTGGCTTTTATGCCCCTCCAAACACCAAACGCAGTAGTCACAGCCGTATTCCCGCTCCCGCCGTATTCCTCAGGTAACCCAACTAAACAATCAGTTTCTTTAAATGAGTATACAAAATCTTCACCAAAAGTTCCCATGTCTGTACCAGTGTAGAATCTGCCATTTAACGATTCAACATATCTTCCAAACGCCCTAAAAAGCCCTTCTGTTTTATCTTTTTTAGGATCACCAATAATAACTGCCTTGCCTCCTCCATTATCAAAACCTGAAACTGCACATTTATATGTCATTCCCATTGCAAGCCTAAGAGCATCAATAAATGCTTCATCTTCTGAAGGATAATTCCACATTCTGCACCCGCCCAAAGCTGGTCCCAATGTAGTGTCATGAATGCTGATTATACATTTCAAACCCGTTTTCTTGTCATAGTTGAAAATCACCTGTTCATGCCCATATTTTTTCATCTCTTCAAAAATATTTAATTTCACAAAAATCCCCCTTCTCAAATTATTGTTCTATAGGTAGGAACAATACAAAAGGAGTTTTCGCCCTAGTCTAATAATTATGCTACATTTGTCAAATTGATGTATGGATTTAATTCTCTATCAATTTTAAAAATCCCTTCTTCTAAAATTGCTCATTCTTATTTTTTTATTTTATTATATATTTTCTTTATATATCTAAGTAAAATCCCCTCATAAACTTCATTTACAAAGACTTGTATATCTCCCTCCTTAGGCACTAAAATAATCCCTAAAGAATCTACACCTTTTATATAATCAGTGTATTCGTATGAAAAATGTGTCCCGTTTATACTTTTTCCATCTAACCAGACAAATGTAGGATAATTACTAAGCACTTCATTAATATCTTCTTTGGTATTTATTG